>CAYVVX010000198.1:7037-8387 GCA_964455315.1 uncultured Planctomycetales bacterium
GGGCATGCCGGTGACGCGGCCTTTGACCTGGTGGCGATCTCCAGCTTCAGCGCCCAGATTGGCGCGGCCTACGCCCTGGGCGACCGCTTCCGGGAGCGCGGCGTGCCGGTGGTCATGGGCGGGCTGCACGTTTCCTGCCTCCCGGACGAGGCGGCGGCCCATTGTGACGCGGTGGTCATCGGCGAGGGCGAGGTGAGCTGGGGGCAGGTTCTGCGGGATGCCGAACATGGCCGGCTTCAGCCGCGCTATGGTCTGCCCGCGCGGGAGTTCGACCTGGCCGATGCGCCCATGCCCGCGTACGAGCTGCTCGACATCGAGAAATACAACCGGCTGACCGTGCAGGCCAGCCGCGGCTGCCCGCACAAGTGCGAGTTCTGCGCCAGCTCCATCCTGCTGACCCGAGGCTACAAGCAGAAACCGGCCGCGAAGGTGCTGGCCGAGATCGACCGCATCTGCGAGCTCTGGAGCCACCCGTTCATCGAGTTCGCGGATGACAATACCTTCATCCACCGGGCCTACTGGAAGGAGTTGCTGCCCCAGCTCGCCCGGCGGCGCGTGCGCTGGTTCACGGAGACCGACGTTTCCGTGGCCGGAGATCCCGAGCTGCTCGAGATGATGCGGGAAAGCGGCTGTGCCCAGGTGCTCATCGGCTTCGAGAGTCCCACGCCGTCATCCCTCGACGGCATCGAGGTCCGCCGCAACTGGAAGCTGCGCCAGTGGCCATCGTATCCTGACGCCGTCCGCATCGTGCAGGGGCACGGCATCAGCGTGAACGGCTGCTTCGTGCTCGGGCTGGACGCGCACGGCCCGGAGATCTTCGACCAGGTGTTCGATTTCGTGGAGGAGTCGGGCCTGCACGAGGTGCAGATCACCCTGCAGACGCCGTTTCCGGGGACGGTGCTCCACCAGCGGCTCCAGGAGGCGGGACGGCTCCTGGAAGACAGCGCATGGCACAAGTGTACCCTGTTCGACGTCAACTTCCGTCCGCTGGGCATGAGCGTGGAGGAGCTGCGCCGCGGCTTCCGGGACCTGGCCGCCCGGCTCTACAGCGATGCCTTCACCCGCCGCCGCCGCCGGCGTTTCCGAACCTGCCTACGAACCCTGCGCAGGGCTCCGTCCGGGCCGGCCGACTGATCCCGCTTCCGGTGCCTGGCGGTTCCGCGACCCGATCGGCGGGTGCTCTCGCCTGCCCCGGAGGGCGAGCGAGGTTGGCTGCGGCGAAAGTCGTCGTAGGTGAGCATGTGCCCGGGCGCTTCGTTCGCCCTACCGGGCGAGGAAGAAAGTACAGGTGGGCCTGGCCATCCAGGGGCGGGGGGGGCGGGGCGGGGCCCCCCCCCCCCCCCCCCCCGC
>CAYVVX010000199.1:0-8336 GCA_964455315.1 uncultured Planctomycetales bacterium
GTGACCAGCCGATGCAGCTCCAGCACCATCGCGGGCGTCAGTCTTTCGCCGCGCAACTCCCGGGCCCGCTGCATCATGACATAGTTGTTGAAGATCATCCGCTCGCCGTGATCCCGGGGCTTGCGGTTCGCGCGGATCATGTCTCTGGCCACCCGGCGCGTGGTGGCCGCGCCCTCGATCTGGCTCGATCGAATCGCCTCCTCCACCAGCGATGAGAGGACATATCGGTCGCGATCTTCGGCATGGAGCGGCATGGGAAGTTCGATGCGCCCCGCTGTCTGCTGGTCGATGTCATGCAGTTGCTCGGGGATCGGCTCGGGGAGGTTGAAGCTGAACGCCCCTCCCTGGCGGTCCCTCAAACCGATGAAGGTTCGTTCAATCAACCTCCTGGACTTCAGTGCCACCCACCACTGCTCGTGTGTCCAGCCGTCAGGCGGCTGAATTCGGCGAAGCTTATCCCAATGCAGGTAGCGGCCCTTGACGGATGGCGACCCCGCCCCCGGCAGCTCTTTGGCCCTCATGAGAATGGCGAGGTGCTCATCGATTTCCCATGCAGGTTTGGGTGGTCGTGGCGGCATCCTCATGACCGAGACTCCGGCGAATCCCAATTCATCACTAATCAGTCCCAAATTAGTATATCGTCGGGCGGCTCGGATTACTAATCCAGAATTGGTTAGTAGTTGATTGGGAGCTGATCCTCACCGTCACTGTGCCACAACATCTTGGGGGAGCCTGGCGGCAGGCTCCCTGTATATGGGGCTTGGAGCCCCGCAGGCGTCGCCGGGCGGTCTTCCCGAGGTCGTTGTGGCCCCGGGGATGATGGATTGCCGCACGGGTCGCAGGGGGTGTGCAGTGGGTTGCTCCGCGAGCCTCGGCGCTTTTCCCCCTTCCCGCCCGGTTTGCACCCATCGCCGGGCTCGATAAGCTCACCGGCGTGACAGGTTCCGCTTCACCGCCGACCGTCCCGTATGCCGAGGGTTCACCCCCTCCGGTACGCCGTGCCGCCAGGCCCGCCCTGGTCACGGCCGCGGTGTGTGCCGTGCTCACCCTGGTGCTGGTGGGGACCGAGTCCGTGGTGGCCCTGGCGATTGTCGTGCTCGACGGGGCGGTGGTGGTGGCCGCGGTTGGTGGGGCGGCTTTGGCGGGGGGATGGCTGCTGCGGGCGGTGAGTGTGGGCGATGCCGACGGGGCCGAGCGGCTGGTCTACGGCACGGCGTTGGGCATCGGTGCGGTCAGCCTGATCATGCTGGCCGTGGGCAGCGCGGGGCTGCTTTCGCGGCCGCTGATCCTCTCGGTCACCGTGGCCCTGGCGATGGCCGGGGTCGCCCGGGCCGCGATGGAGTTCAACGCGTACCAGCGGCGGATCCGCGGCGATGATCCCTCCGCCGCGGAGACCACCCCGGGAGATATGCGCGGGGCGGGGCCGCTGCGCTGGAGCTGGCTGCTGGTGGTGCCGTTCGCGGCCATCGGGCTGTGCGCCGCGGCGCTGCCCCCGGGGCTGCTATGGGCGGAGGAAGCCGGCGGCTACGACGTCCTGGAGTATCACCTGGCCGTGCCGAAGGAGTTTCTCCGGCTGGGGGCGATCACGTTCCTGCCCCACAACGCGTACAGCAACTTTCCGCTGAACTACGAGATGCTGGCGATGTGGATGATGTCGCTCCGCGGCGATCCAATCAGCGGCTGCTATTTGGCGGTGATGGTCAACGTGCTGCTGGCGGGGCTGCTCATCGCCGCGGCGTGGCTGATCGGGCGGCGCCGCTCGCCGCGGGCGGGCGTGTTCGCCGGGCTGCTGGCGGCGACCACGCCGTGGGTGTGGTACCTGGCGGGGATCGCCTACGTCGAGCCGGGCATGCTGGCCATGGGCATGGCGGCGCTGGCGGCGCTGCTGCGGGCGGGGTCATCGCGCGTGCCGCAGCGCTGGTGCCTGCTGGCCGGTCTGCTCGCCGGGCTGTCCTGCGGTTTCAAGTACCCGGCGGTGGTGCTGATCGCGATGCCGCTGGCGCTGCTGGTGGCAGATGTGCCGAAGCGGCAGCGGTACCGTTCGCTGGCGATGTACGCGCTGGGGGCGGCGATCACCTTCGCCCCCTGGATGATCCGCAACACGATCAACACCGGCAATCCCGTCTTTCCGCTGGCCACGGGCGTCTTCGGCGCCCGCACCGACGCCTGGAACGACACCCTGGCGGCCCGCTGGGCCCGCGCCCACGGCGTCGATCGCGAACAGCCGATCACGGCGCGCGCAGGTGATGCGATCGGGATGACCCTGGGCGACTGGCGGCTGGGCGCGCCGCTGTTCGTGCTCGCGGGCATGGGCGTCGCGGCCCGCCGCCGCGACCGGACCACCCTGCTGCTGGCGCTGATCCTGGCGGCGCAACTGGCGATCTGGTTCTTCGCCACCCATCTCTTCGCCCGGTTCATCGTCGTGTGCCTGTTGCCGCTGATCGGGCTGGCCTCCGGCGCCGCGGCGCCGGCATCGAAGGCCGGGAACGATCCCCCGGCCGGTGGCGATGGCCCCGCCGCCGGGCCGCGCATCGCGCCGCTGATCCTGGTCGCCTGGGGGCTGCTGCTGGCATCCGGGGTGATTCATCTTTACCGTTTCGGACGGCTTTACTATGATCACACCCGTTCGCGGGATGCCGCCGGCGCGGCGGTCAGCATCCAGGCCTTCGGGCGCGACGACTGGTTCGTGCGCGGCGAAGTTCCCGGGATGGAGGAGATCGGCGCGCTCAACAATCTGCCGGATAACGCCCGGGTGATGCTGGTCGGCGAGGCCCGCACCTTCTATATCCGCCCGGAGTGCGACTATGCGGTGGTGTTCAGCCCCCATCCGCTCGCCGGGGCGGTGCGGCGCGACGGCGATGCCGGCGCGGTGCTGGACTGGCTGCGCGGTCGCGGCGTCGATCGCCTGCTGGTGCACTGGTCGGAGATGAGCCGCCTGCGCAGAACCTACGGCTTCCCCGAGGAACTCAACGAGGACCTGTTCGTCCGGCTGGAGGACGCGGGACTGGAGCCCGAGCGCAGTTTCGCCCTGCCGGGGGCGGCGCGAAGCTACGCCACGCTGTATCGCGTTCCCGCGAAGCCGGGTACGGCCACCGCGCCGGCATCACCAGAGGACCAGCGACCATGAACCACGACATTCTCAACATCGGCATCTGCACCGTCGACGCCATCGGCCGGACCATCGACAGCTTTCCTCCGCCCGGCGGCCTGCGCCTGTTCGACAGCCTGACCCTGACCACCGGCGGCAACGCCATGAACTGCTCGGTGGCCCTGGGCAAGATGGGCGTGGGCTGCGACGTGATCGTCAAGGTCGGGGCTGATGCCCTCGGCGACTTCGTCATTTCCGAGGCCAAGCGCAACAACGTCGGCGCCGACGGCATCATCCGCGCCGACGGCGTGCACACGCCCTACACCTTTGTCTGCGTCCTCACCGGCGGGCAGCGCAGCTTCTTCCACACCATGGGCACCAACGGCACCCTCTGCTTCGACGACATCGACCTCGCCCGCGTGCGCAAGGCGAAGTTCTGCTTCGTCACTGGCACCATGGTCATGAAGACCTTCGACGGCAGGCAGACCGCGCAGGTGCTCGAGGTTGCCCAGAAGGCCGGCGCGATCACCATGCTCGACACCGTCTACCTCGACGCCGCCTCCACCGAGGCCTGGCACGCCAACATCCATCCCGCCCTGCCGCACCTGGACTACTTCGTCCCGTCGCAGCCGGAGGCCCGGGCCATCAGCGGCCTGGACAACCCTTCCGACATGGCCCGCTCGTTCCAGGATCGCGGCTGCCGCAACGTGGTCATCAAGCTCGACGAACGGGGCGTCCTCTGCCGCGGCGCCGACGGCCGGGAGATCACCGTCCCCTCCTACCAGGTCGACAAGGTGGTCGATACCACCGGCGCCGGGGACAGTTGGTGCGCCGGCTTCCTGGCCGGCCTGCACGAGGGTCTGGACATGGAAAACGCCGCCCTGCTGGGCAACGCCACCGCCGCCCACTGCATCCAGGCACCGGGCGCCTCGACCGGCATCGTGGCGTTGGAGCGGATCAAGGCGTTTCAGAAGAGCGCGAAGTTGAGGAAGTGAGGAGGCCGCTTGTGATTTGTTTCACCCGTCCATGAGACATTTCGCCTTTCCGATCAAGCTACGGTTACCTCGCCTTCCCGGGGCCAGGGCAGATAGGCCTTTCCCCAGCTTCAAGCTATCATCTCCCCCATGCCCGAACTCCCCGAAGTCGAAACCGTCGCCCGCGGGCTGGCCGTGCGGATCACCGGCGCGGTCGTCGAGGGCGTGCACCTGGCCCGCGCGGACATGCTGCACGGGCACGCGGTCGCGCCGGAGGAGATCCTGCCCGGCAGGCGCGTGAACGCCGTCCGCCGATGCGGCAAGCACGTTCGCATCGACTGCGACGCCGGGGTCGCCCTGCTGGTTCACCTGGGCATGACCGGGCGGCTCAGCGCCTGCCCGCCGGACAGGCCTGTCGAGACCCATACGCACCTGCGCATCACCTTCCGGGACCACGCCTGGGAGATGCGCTTCATCGACCCCCGGCGGTTCGGGGCCCTCTGGCTGATCGCCGCCGGCAACGGACGCGAGCCGGCCTGGCGCGGGCGGCGGCTCCCCGCGGATTCGCCCGATCCGCTGCAGATCACCCCGGCGGCGTGGGCGGCGATGATGGCCCGGAAGCGGCAGATCAAGGCCCTCCTGCTCGATCAGCAGCCCATCAGCGGTGTCGGCAACATCTACTGCGACGAGGCCCTGCACCGGGCCGGCATCCATCCGCTGGCCGTCGCCGCCGGGCTGGACCCCGAGCGCGTCCGGCGGCTGCACCGCTGCCTGCGGGCCGTGCTCCGCGAGGCGATCCGGGCGGGCGGATCGAGCGTCAGCGACTACCGCAACGCCGATGACGCCCGCGGCTGGTTCCAGATCCGCCATCGCGTCTACGGCAGAGCCGGCCAGCCCTGCCGGACCTGCGGGACGCCGATCGTCAAGACGGTGATCGCGGGCCGCGGCACGCACTTCTGCCCGGTGTGCCAGCGGAAACCCCGACGGCGCCGCGTGGCCCGCGGGTAGCGGCACAGGCCCCGGGCCATCGCCCGCCCTCTGGTCAACATGTCACCATCGCGGTATATATGCCCGCGTGATGCCCAAGACCGTTCCCGCCATCGCCGCGATGATCCCCCTGGCCGCCGTCCTGGCCGGCTGCGAAGCCCCGCCTGCGCCGGAGACCGCCACCGTCGCCCGGGTCACCGCGGAGACGCCGACCGAATCGGACCTGCTCTGGCAGTCGATCAACGACACGTTGCGTGACCGGCTGTTCGATCTCGATCGCATCGACCGCCGGGCCGGCGTCATCACCACCCGTCCCCTGACCAGTCCGAGCTGGTTCGAGTTCTGGCGGCCACAGCCGCAGGCGGGGTTCTATGCCGCCGAGGCCAACATCCACACCATCCAGCGCCGCGCCGCCGTGCATGTCGAGCCGGCCGCGGAGCCGGCGTCCTATGACCTGTCCGTCGAGGTGGAGCGCTACCGTTACCGGTTCGAGGAGCGGCAGGCGGACCATTCCGCGGCGGCCATGCGGGTGTTCAGCGGCCAGGCTCCGCTGGAGACCGGTGAATTCGAGCGCCCGTCGGTCAGCGCCTCGTGGATTCCCCTGGGCCGCGACGCCGCCGCCGAACAGGATCTGCTCGCGGCCATCCTCCTCCGTTACGGACAGACCACGGTCACCGACACCGCCCCGGAAGACGTGGGCAACCGGCGGTCCGAGTCAACGACCGTCGCGGCGCCGTAGCGCGATCGCCACGTCCATCTCACATCTGACATCTCAGCATCCGGCCAGGCTCGATCACCGCGATCGGATGCCCTGCTCAGGATCCCGCGAAGATTCGATTTCGAGGTTATCCGCCACCAGGCGCCGCGTGGTCTCGTCGAGCCGCCAGGTGCGGGCCTCGCCCGGCTTCCCATCGCGGAGCGAGACGATCAGGTAGGCATGGTCCGGCCAGGCCAGCTTGTCGTCGAAGGCGGAAGGATGCGGTCTGCCGGTCGGGTGGGAATGGTAGAAGCCGATGATGTCGAGGCCGCGTTCACGCCCCTCGCGCTGCAGGCGCAGATGCGTTTTCGGGTCGAGCATGAAGCGGCGGGTGCGAACGCCTTCCCACACGTTGGCGACGGGATGGACCTCGGCCACGCGCAGGCTGTCGCCCACGGTCCTGCCCAGCAGGATGCCGCAGCATTCATCGGGGGCATCGGCGATGGCATGCGTGAAGATCGCATCGAGATGCGCCTCACGAAGGACGAGGGGCATGGCGAAGATCCCTCAGCGAGAAGCCTGTTCCGGGCCGCAACGGTGGAACGCAGGGCGTCAAGGTTCGTCGCGCGGCGGCCCGCGGCGGCGCCGGCCGCTACAGCGCGATCTGCTGGAGCGCGTCGACCAGCGCGTCGATGTCCGCCTCGGTGCTGCTCGGGCCCGGGCTGACCCGCACGGCGCCGTCGGGGAACGTGCCCAGTTCCTTGTGGATGTAGGGAGAACAGTGCAGGCCGGGGCGGATGGCGATCGCGAACTGGCTGTCCAGGATGGAGCCGACATCCTGGGGGCTCAACCCTTCAACCGTCAGCGAAAGTGCCCCGGCCCGGCGGTCCAGGTCGGGCGAACCCAGCAAGTGGAACCGTTCATCACCATCCAGTGCCGTCCACAGCCGCTTGAGCAGCGACCGCTCGTGGGCCAGCGTCCTGTCCATGCCCTGTGCCACCACGTAATCGACCGACGCACTGAGCCCGGCGCAGCCGACGGTGTTCGGCGTGCCGCCCTCCAGCCAGTAAGGGTACAGGTGCGGCTGGGTCGGCGAGGCGCTGTCCCCGCCGGTGCCGCCCTCGCGCAGCGGCGCGGGGTCGGCCCGGGGGCCGACGTAGAGACCGCCGGTACCGGTGGGGCCGAGCAGTGACTTGTGCCCCGGAAACGCCAGCAGATCCACGTGCATCTTGCGGATCGACACCGGCACGACCCCGGCCGACTGGGCCGCGTCGAGCAGGAACAACGTGTCCGCCGCGCGGGCGATGGCGCCGATCTCCTCCGCGGGCTGAATGGTGCTCAGCACGTTGCTGCAATGGGTCACCGCGATGAGCCGCGTCTTCGGCGTGATCGCGGCCCTGACCGCGTCCGGATCGATGAACCCGCCGTCGCTCATGGACACGCGGGTCAGCGTGATGTGCCCGGCGTCGGCCATGGCCTGCAACGGCCGGGAGACGCTGTTATGCTCCAGCGTGCTGGTGATGACGTGGTCGCCGGCGCGAACCACGCCCTTGATGGCGATGTTGAGCGCGTCGGTGCAGTTGAGGGTCAGCACCATGCGCTGGGGATCGTCACCGTCGAACAGCCTGGTGAGCTTGAAGCGCAGGTCGTCGAGTATCTTCTCCGACGCGATGGCCATGCGATGCCCGGCGCGCCCGGGATTGGCCGAGTCCTCGGCCAGAAAGCGGGCCATCTCCCGGGCCACGCACTCAGGCTTGGGCCAGCTGGTCGCACCGTTGTCGAGATAAATCATGTGTCTCAATCCGGTTGGAACCGCGGAGACGCGAAGATCACGAAGAAGAGGGAATCCACCACAGAGACACAGAGAGCACAGAGAACGCGATTATGAATCAGGAAAGCAGGAAAAGGCAATGCAATGAAGATAAACTTTCATTGCATGCGGCGCTATCCGCTTCTCTTTTCCTGAAATCCTGCCTTCCTGATGATCATTTCTTCTCCGTGACCTCGGTGTCTCCGTGGTTCACATCTTCTTCGCATCCTCGGCGTCCTTGCGGTTCATTTTTCCTCTACGCTCCGATGTACTTCGAATAAATGCTGCGGGCCTCTTCTGGTTTGTTCGTGCCCTTGATGATCGCCCGCCCGTCCGCGAAGACGGTCAGCTCGTGGGGGGGGATGTCGGCCTTGAGCATGAAGGCGTTGAAGCGCGGCTCGGCGCTGGCCGCGGTCTTGAGCTTGGCGGCGATGGTGGCGAAGTCGACCTTGGCACCGCCCGGCGGCGTCACCTGCACCGCGTTGCGCCCGCACAGCGTGGTGGCGCTGCTGCCGAACTTGCCCTCCAGGAACTCGAAGTTCTTCCGCTTGCAGCACGGGCAGTCGCCCTGGTCATACGCCTTCTGCACCTGAAGCTGCATGACCCGCCCGTCCCAGGCGTCGAAGCTCAACAGCCGCCGGTTCAGCGCGTCCAGCCGGCCCATCAGGATCTTCATCGCCTCCAGCGCCTGGTGGCTGGCCACCATGTTCACCACCGGGCCGAGCACGCCGGCCGTGTCGCAGGTGGGGTTCATCTCCGGCGGCGGAGCCTGCTCGAAGA
>CAYVVX010000200.1:0-8329 GCA_964455315.1 uncultured Planctomycetales bacterium
GTCGGCGTGGTGGCGATGGGTGGCGGAGCCGTCGGGGTGATCGCCGTGGGCGGTGGGGCGCTGGGCATCCTCGCCATCGGCGGCGGCGCCATCGGCGTGGTCGCCCTGGGCGGCGGTGCGTCGGGCTGGATCGCCATTGGCGGCGGCGCCTACGGACGCTATGCCCTGGGTGGCCGTGCATTCGGCAAGTCCGGCTTCGGCCTCAACCGCCAGGATCCCGAGGCGGTCGAGTTTTTCACCCGCTGGCTTCCGCGATTCCGCGCCGCCATCACCACGCCCATGCCGGTCGTCCCCGTGGATGAGGAAGCCCGTCGCCATGATTGAGTCCCAGCCGCCCCCGGCGGGTGATCTTGTGCAGCCCATTCCCCTGGCCAGCCCGGTGGATCCCGCGGGACTGGACACCTGGGTGCTGCGCTATGCCCGGCGGGTCGAGTCCTGGCCGGCGGTTATGCCCTGGTGGCGAGCGCTGATCGAACTGTTCGCCCTGCTCGTGATCGTCCTGTTTGCCGGTTTCGTCTGCGGCATGGCCCTGGCGCCGTTCGTCAAGGACATGCGCTGGTTCTCGCTGATCGCCACCATGATCGTCGGCGGCGTGGCCATCGTCGCCTCGTTGATCATGGTGCATCTGAACGGGCACAGCCCCGCCAGCATCGGTCTGACCACCAGGAACCTCCCGCTCGAGTTCCTGCTGGGAGTGGGAGCACTGATTCTGGCCTACGGGTTGACCGTATCACTGATGATCAGCCTCAGCCTGCTGGTGCCCGAGGTCATGGAGCGCCAGAATGATGCTTCCGAGGCCATCCTGGAGACCTTTCCGCCCTTGTCCTTCGAGGGGTTGGTGTTGATGTCGCTGGGGGTGGCCCTCTGGGAGGAGATCGTCTTTCGCGGCTTCCTGCTGACCCGGCTCCGCTGCCTGCTGGGCAGGTGGTGGATCGCGCTGCCGGTGTCGGTGCTGCTGTTCGCCGTACCGCATTTGTACCAGGGCCCGCTGGCGATGGGGATCATCAGCATCCAGGCCATGGTGATGGGCGCGTTGTTCATCTGGCGACGAAGCCTGGCCGCGCCCATCGCGTTCCACTTCGTCTTCGACCTGACCATGTTCTCGATCATCCGGGCCGTGTCTCCCGACTGGTCGTAGCCCGCTGCTGATCCGTGCCCATGAATCCATCCACGCGAGCGCTGGTCGGCCTGGACATCGGCGGGACGTTTACCGACGCCTGTGCCTGGGACGGGCGGACGCTGCGTACCGGCAAGGCCCTGACCACGCCCGACGACCTGGTTCGCGGCGTGCTTTCGGCTATGGAGCAGCTCGATCTCCCCGCCGGGTTCGACGTCGTGGCCGGGTCCACTGTGGCAACCAACGCCCTGCTGGAGCGCAAGGGGGCCCGTACCGCGTTCGTCGCCACGGCGGGATTTCGCGACCTGCTCCGCATCGGGCGACAGAACCGCCCGCGGCTCTACGACCTGCATGTGCGCAAGCCGGCGCCCATCGTTGCTCCGGAGGATTGCCTGGAGATCGCCGAACGGATCGATGCCGCCGGCGAGATACTGACGCCGCTGGCTGACGCGGACATCGCCACCTGCCTCGCCGCCCTGCGCGAGCGCGGCATCGACAACGTGGCGGTGTGCCTGCTGTTCGCGTTTCTCAACCCGGTCCACGAGCGGCGGCTGGGCGACGCCCTGCGCCAGGCGGGCCTGACCGTCAGCCTGTCCAGCGAGGTGCTGCCCGAGTTCCGCGAGTTCGAACGGGGTTCGACCACCGCCATCAACGCCTACGTCGGTCCGCCGGTGCGGCGGTACCTGCGGAAGCTGGACATCGCCCTCCGCGAGCGCGGCGCCCGTACCGTCCGGGTGATGCAGTCCGGCGGCGGGCAGATTTCGGTCGAGAGCGCCGGCGACCACGCCGTGCGCACCATCCTTTCCGGCCCCGCCGGCGGCATCGTGGCCGCCCAGACGGTGGGGCGCGACGTCGGCTGCGACCGCCTGGTTACCTACGACATGGGCGGCACCAGCACCGACGTCGCCCTGGTCGCCGGCCAGCCGGCCTGGCGCTGCGATTCGGTGGTCGACGGCTGGCCGGTGCATGTGCCCATGCTCGACATCCACACCATCGGCGCCGGCGGCGGCTCCATCGCCCGGGTGGATGAGGCCGGCGCGCTGCAGGTCGGTCCCGCGTCGGCCGGCTCCGATCCCGGGCCGGCGTGCTACGGGCGCGGCACACTGCCGACCATCACCGATGCCCACGTGGTGCTCGGTCGCCTGCTGCCGGATCGCTTTCTCGGCGGGCGCATGAAACTCGACGCCGCCCGCGCCGAAACCGTCATCGATGCGATCGCCGCGGCGCTGGGTGTTGACCGCGCCGCCGCCGCCGCGGGCATCCTGCGGGTGGCCAACGCCAACATGGAGCGGGCCGTCAAGGCGGTCAGCGCCGACCGCGGTCACGATCCGCGCCCGTGCATGCTGGTCAGCTTCGGCGGCGCCGGCGGGCTGCACGCCTGCGAGCTGGCGGCGTCACTGGGGATGCGCGGGGTGGTGGTGCCCGCCCATGCCGGGGTGCTCTCGGCGGTGGGCATGATCCAGTCGGACATCCGCTTCGACCTTTCGCGATCGCTGCCGCGGGAAGCCGGCGACGACCTGGACGGGCTTCGCCGGCTGTTCGGCGAAATGATGGACGAAGCCGCCGCCCGCGTGGTCGCCGAACGCTACGACATCGACGATTCGGTGGTCGACCGCTTCGCCGACATGCGCTACCACGGGCAGTCGCACGAGCTGACCGTGCCGGTCGAGTCGCTGACCGACCGCGACCGGCTGGCGGCGCCGTTCCACCGGGCCCACGAACTGGCCTACGGCCACGCGTCGGTCCATGAGCCGGTGGAGATCGTGACCCTGCGGGTCCGCTGCACGGTCGCCGCGGACAAGCCTCGTCCGCGGGTGGCCGCGGCCGGCGATGGCGATCCCGCCGGCGCGTATCTCGGGCCTCGCCCGATGGTCTTTCCCGCGTGGAGTTCCGCGGCGATCGAGGCCCGGGCGTATCGCCGGGATGGGCTTCGCCCCGCGGATGCCGGAGTCGGCCCGGCCGTCATCGTGGAGGACTTTGCCACCACCGTAATCCCGCCCGGCTGGCGCTGGGAGGTCTCCGGTCACGCTCACGTGGTGTGCCGCCCGGTGGATGCGGACGGGCAGCCCGGCGCATGAGAAAGGCCGGCTTCACGGGGAAGCCGGCCTGGAGAATGAGCTTCGCGGGTCGGCGGCAGCGGTGCCGCCTCGATCACGTCACAGCATCAGCGCCCGCCGATGCTCGATACCGCGCCGGGCCCGCCGGCCTTGATGGGGATGACGATCTCGGGCATCTCCTCGTCGCTGGTGTTGACGGTGATGCTGGCGTTGTCGCCGGGCTTGAAGTTCGGCGGCAGGGTCACCTGCAGGCGATAGGTGATGCCGTCGGGCTCGGGGAAGAACTGCCACTTGATGGCCGAATCGCTGGTCTTGATGCCCAGGATGCCCAGCGGCTTGTCACCGTTGTTGGTGATGCTCACCCGGGCGCTCTGCAGCCGCGACGCCGGCACGAAGCTGATCGCCGGGGGATCGATCTCGATGCGCGGCGGCTGATAGGCTCGCACCGGCACCTCGACGATCTCCTGCTCCTTGCAGTCGGTCTTCACGCGGATGACCCCCGCGTTCTCGCCGATCTTGAACGGCGGATTGGGGTACACGGTCACGATCGCGTGCGGGCCATCGCGGATGAGCTGCACTTCCGGCTTGAACTGCGGCAGGCTCGACTCGGCGCCGAGATACTTGATCCTGCCCTCGCCGTTGTAGACCAGCGTTGCCATCGAGGGCATGTTGACCTTCCGGCCCAGGTCCATCCCCGAGATGGGATCGACCTCGATGTACGGCCTGACCGTCCCGATCAGCGAGACCATCACCTGCGGGCGGGCGGGGTCGTTGGACATCAGCTTCAGCGAGTAGCCGAACGGGCCCGGCTGCTTCGGCGCGGTGAACTTCGCCTCGAAGGCGGCGGTGTCGCCGGCGGCGACCTCCTTCTTGTTGTCCCAGGCGATGTTCAGCCCCTCGGAGGCCTTGACCTCGGTGAAGGTCAGCGGCGCGCTGCCCTTGTTGCGGAAGTACAGCTTGTACGCTCCTGCAACGCCGGGCTTGAAGGCACCGATATCCTGCCGCATGTTGTCCATCTCCAGCGCCGCACCGGCCGGCGGCGTGGTCTTGATGGTCAGCAGATTGGTGTGCAGGCTGTACTGGCCGGGCACGAACTGGCGGTGCTTGAAGTCGCCGCTCGACCCGCCGACCAGCAGGGTGTCCAGCTGGCTCTCGAGGATGTTGTCGAACTCGGGGGCGATGCCGCGATGGATCGCCCGGATCATGCCTTCGCCGTCCACCACCACCAGCAGCGGCAGCGCCGAGGCCCCGTACTGGGTCGCCAGGCTCTGTTCGGGATCCAGCGCGACCGGCATGTTGATGCCCATCTCCTTGGTCATCTCCGCGATCTCGGCCGCCGGCCGGAGCTGGTCCAGGCAGACGTTGATGAACTCGACATTTCGCCGGCGATAGATCGCCGAAACCCGCTGCAGCAGCGGCAACTGCCGGCGGCATTCGCCGCACCACGTGCTCCAGAAGTTGATCACGCTGATCTTGCCGTTGGCCCCGCCGACCAGCACGTCCGAGCCCTGCGGCGACTTGAGGATCCCGCTCGGCGCCGACTTGTCCAGGAGCTGTTCAGGCTGCACCCGGCCGGCGAGCGGGTTCTCCGGCCGCGCCTGGGTGGTGGCCATGCGGATCGGCACCACGATCGACTCGTAATCCTTGAGGTCGGTGGTGATGGTGACGTCGGCCGACTCGCCGGTGCCCAGGGTGTAGCCCTTGGGCACGGTCACGATGATGTTGTAGCTGCGCCCTTCCGGCTGCCCGGGCTGCACGTCGGTCTTCAGGCCCTCGTCGCTGGATGCGACGTTGAGCACTTTCATCTCGCCGGCGCCGTTGTAGACCAGCGAAATGTTGGAGGGTTGATCCTGGGTCGGCGGGCGGATGAGCATGAGCTGCGGGGGCTGGATCTCCAGCAGCGGGGGCGCGTAGAGGTTCGCGGAGATCAGCACCGGCGGCGTGCCCTCGATCCCGGTGGAGAAGTTGAGCTGGGCCGCGTTCATGCCCTGGCTGAAGGGCCGCTCCGCGGTGATGGTCACCTCGAAAACCTTGCCCGGCTCGACCGCCTTGATGGTCGGCTTGAACACGCCGGTCGGATGTCCGGCCACCGGCTCCAGGTTCATCGGCTTGTCGGTGTTGTTGACCACGCGGACGACCTGGCTCAACACCGAGTCGTCGGTGACCCGCCCGAACTGGGCGCCGGTGGGCGGCTCCACGCTGATGCGGGCCTTGACCGGACCCTTGAGGGTCAGCACCATGTTGGGGTTGGCCGGATCGTTGGTGCGGACGTTGATGGGCTTGGTCAGCACCGCGGTGGTCATGCCCGTGTTGAGAGTGAACGGAATCTTGCCGCTGGCGCCGGCGGCGATGACCTTGTCGTATTCCTTGGCCACGGTGCAGCCGCAGCCCGGCTTGACCTCCAGGATCTCCAGCGGCGCCGTGCCGTCGTTATGGATGATGAAGGTGTGCTCGACCTTGTCCCCGGCCCAGGTTTCCGGGAATTCGTAGGTCGGCTGGTCGCAGCGGAACTTGGGCGTTCCGGCGGCCGGCTGGGTGTCGGACGCCCGCACCTCTGTCGTCGGCGCGTCGGCCCCGAGGCTCGCCGGAGGCAGAATCCAGACCGCCGCCAGTACCGCGGCCAGGCACCCGACCGGGCGCAACGTGGTAAGTCCCCTCGACTCCGTGGATCGCATGATCTGGCTCCGATAAAGAAGATGACTCATTTTCCAGGGTCCCATAGTATAAGTAAGGCGGTTCGGCGACGCCACCGGCGAAAGGTCACAACCTGGCAACCGCCCGCGCCGTCTCCTGTTCGCTACAACGGTCGGGGGAGGCGGGAAGTTCAGTTGTGGCTGACCTTCCGCGCGGGTTTTCCCGCCGCGGTCCGCTTTTCCACGCCGGCAGCCCCGGGAACGGCGGAAGTCGGGGTGGTCGATTCTCGGGCGGGACCGTCCCCGGCTCCGCTGGGCAAGTGGACGCCGGGTGCAGCCGATGATGTTCGGTGCGGGGTCTCCCGGCCGGTGGCTGGGCCTGCGGCTCCCGCCGGGACCAGCGTGAACGAGGTTCTCGATGAAGATCATCAACGTCTGCGGCGCCCGCCCGAATTTCATGAAGATCGCCCCGCTGATGCGGGCCTTCCGCGCCCGGGCCGGCTTCGAGCCCCTGCTGGTTCACACCGGGCAGCATTACGACCGCAAGATGAGCCAGCTCTTCTTCGAGGAGCTGGAGATCCCCGCACCGGACATCAACCTCGAGGTCGGCAGCGGCACCCACGCCCAGCAGACCGCCACCATCATGCAGCGGTTCGAGCCGGTCCTGGTCGAGCACAAGCCCGACGCGGTCCTGGTGGTCGGCGACGTCAACTCGACCATCGCCTGCGCCATGGTCGCCAGCAAGCTGGGCATCGGCGTCTTCCACGTCGAGGCCGGCCTGCGCAGCTTCGACCGCACCATGCCCGAGGAGATCAACCGCGTTCTCACCGACGCGATCAGCGACCTGCTCCTGGTCAGCGAGCCCAGCGGCATCGAGAACCTGCGCCGCGAGGGCATCCCCGTGCAGCGCATCCACCACGTCGGCAACGTCATGATCGACACCCTGGAGCGCAACCGCCGCAAGGCCGAGGCGTCGCCGGTGCTCGAACAGCTCGCCCTCCAGCCGCGCCGCTACGCGGTGGTGACCATGCACCGTCCCGCGGCGGTGGACAGCCCGGAGGTCATGTCCCGGCTGGCCGACGTGTTCGACACCGTGTGCGCCGACATGCCGGTGGTGTTTCCGATTCATCCGCGCACCCGCGCCCGGCTGGCGGCGGGGGGGCTGCAGGCCCGCTACGAGGGGATGAGCGCGCTCAAGCTCATCGAGCCGCTGGGCTATCTCGACTTCCTCAAGCTGCTGGCCAATGCCGGCATCGTGCTGACCGATTCCGGCGGCATCCAGGAGGAGACCACCATCCTGTCCGTGCCCTGCCTGACCCTTCGCGAGAACACCGAGCGGCCGGTCACCCTCACCGAGGGCACCAACCGCCTGGTCGGGCTCGATCCGCAGCGCATCCTGGGCGCCTACCGCGAGCTCCGCGACACCCCGCCGTCCGCCCGGCGCCGCCCGGCGCTGTGGGACGGCAGCGCCGCCGAGCGCATCGCCGATGTCATCGCCGCCTGGAAGCCCTGACCCCTTCGTCCCTCCCGCTCACCGGCTATTCATAAAGAAAGGCCCCCGACCCCGCGATGGGGGCCGGAGGCCTGTAGTGGAGCCTGATGGGTTGTCGGTCGTCTCAGCCGGTGCCGGCGGCTCCTGTCGCCGGGGCGGGATGTGCTCCCGCCTGAACCGTCCGAGAGTTCACGGTTCTACCTTACGGACACACGGGCAGCGTGGTGAACAGTTTGCCCTTGGTGTCGTTGAGGTCGACGATGTTGATCACGCCGTCGGCGTTCACGTCGGAGCGGAAGTTGCCCGCCACGACGCCCTGGAACAGGTCGCCCTTGACCTCGTTGAGGTCGACGATGTTGACCACGCGATCCGCGTCGGCATCACCGGCCAGCACGCCGATCTCCACGTCGGCATCGCCGCTCAGCGCCGTGGAGGAAACGCCCTCCAGGCCGCTGACCGTGATGGTGGCGACGGACGCATTGGTCACGCCGAGCGTGACGGTGACCGTGCTGCCGCTGGCGACGGCGCCGGTGCAGGTCGCGCCGGCCGTCACCACCTCGTCACCGCACTCCAGGGTGCCGTCGGTGACCACCACGTCGTCGCTGAAGGTCAGCACCACGGTGGCGCTGGCCCCGGTCCGGCTCTCGATGCCCGGGCAGCCCGACAGCGGCAGGTTGATGTCGAAATCGCCCACGCCGGTGTGGTTCTTCCGCGACACCGCCGAGCTCAGCTCGAGCGGGGTGACCGGCACGTTCGGCTTGATCGCATACAGAACGCCGGTGCTGTTGTGGAAGTACACGATCTGCTGCGGCTTGCCGGCGATCTTCGGAGCCAGCACAGGTCCGCCGCGGGTCGTGAACGCGTGGTTGGACACGATGCCGGTGTTGTAGTCGAAGATGGTCGGGGTGTTGGCACCCTCGGCCTCGGACTGGGCGGTGGACTCCAGCCGCCAGGAGAAGCCGCTGAGGTTGTCATCGGCCAGATCGGCCTCGCCGACGCAGACGTCATCCACGTACAGCGACACCAGGTC
>CAYVVX010000201.1:0-8328 GCA_964455315.1 uncultured Planctomycetales bacterium
GCCGCCGGTCTGCGGGTCGAGGTCGACAACAGCCCCGAGAAGATCGGCCCCAAGAAGCACAACGCCCGCCGGCAGAAGGTGCCGTACATTGTCGTGGTCGGTGAAAAGGAAGCGGCCGAGGAGACCGTCAACCTCAATGATCGGGCGGGCACCAACCTCGGCACCATGGCCTTGCGGGAGTTCATCGATCGTTGTGTTGAGGAAGTTCGCACGCGAAGCCTGGGCCCTGTGGAGGCCGCGGCGACATAGCTGCTGCTACCGGGCAATCCGGAAGGTCCGCTTTCCAGCACGGTGAGCGGCGATGATGAGATTTGGGCGGCCGGGAGTTCGGCTGCCGACATGACAGCGTCTTGATAGCGAGGATCGTGCCATCGCCCAGATGCACCGCTGCAACGAGCAGATCCGGCTCTCGCCGGTCCGCTTGATCGACCAGGACAACAACCAGATCGGGATCGTGCCCACGGATGAGGCCCTCAAGCGGGCCCGCGCGGTGAATCTCGACCTGGTGGAGATCGCGCCGACGGAACGGCCGCCCGTGTGTCGGATCATGGACTACGGGAAGTTCAAGTACGCCCAGAAGAAAAAGAAACAGAAGCACCACGAGTCGAAGCTCAAGGAGGTTCGACTCCACCCCAAGATCGGCGAGCACGATATCCAGGTGAAGCTGGGGCAGGCGATGGGGTTCCTCGACAAGGGTGACAAGGTGCAGTTCACCATGATCTTTCGCGGTCGCGAGCGGTTCCACCAGGAACTCGGGCGCTCCGTGTTCGACCGCCTGGTGCAATCCGTCGCCGAGAAGGGCAAGATCGAGCGCGCCCCGCGCATGGAGGGGGCCCGCATGACCCTGGTGGTGGCGCCGTTGAAACACTGAACCGCCTGACCGTTTTCAATGAATGACATCCGGCCGTGGGCACGGCGAGGACCGCTGCCGATTGGCCGATGTCAACGAGATACCCGTACCTCATATGCTTCGGCGGTACGATTGGGCCCGCCCGAGGCGAACTGATCCGTTTTCCTTTCCGGAAAGGAGCTCTCTGAGCAGCAATGGCAGACTTGATTCCCCCTCATGGCGGCGTTGCGGCGCCGCTGAATCGTACCGTTCCCAAGGAGCGCCAGGTCGACTTCGCCAAGGAAGCGGCCGGGCTGCCCGCGTTTCCAGTGAGCGACGCGGACCTGTCCAGCGTGTATCGCATCGGCGACGGAGGCTTGAGCCCCCTGACCGGCCCGATGAACAAGGCTGAATACGACCGCGTGCTGAAGGACGGCTGCATCGAGCGCGGCGGCAAGAAGTATGCATGGACGATCCCGATCTCGCTGCCGGCGACGAAGCAGGTCGCAGCCGGGCTCAAGAGCGGGCAGAAGGTTCGCCTGACCAGCGCCGCGGGCGAGACCGTCGGCGTGCTCACCGTCGGCGACGTGTTCCCGTGGGACAAGGCGGCGTACATCAAGGGTGTGTACCAGACCGATCGGACCGACCATCCCGGCGGCAAGATGGTCATGAACGACTCCGGCGAGACGCTGGTGGGCGGCGAAGTGGAAGTGCTGCCGCAGCCCAGGCACCCGGAGTATGGTCAGTTCGTCCTCCGCCCGGAAGAGACCCGCAAGCTCTTCGCGGACAAGGGATGGGAGCGGGTGGTCGCGTTCCAGACCCGCAATCCGCTGCACCGCGCCCATGAATATGCGCTGGTGTACGGCGCCGAGGTGCTCACCCGCGAGGGACACAAGACCGGCGTGGTGCTCAACCCGCTGATCGGCGAGACCAAGTCCGACGACGTCAACGCGGTCACGCGGATGAAGACGTACCGGGCGCTGGTCGAGGGACGCCACCTCGGGCAGGGCGACAAGGACGAGGAGTTGTGGAAGTCGAAGGGCTACGACATCAACGACATGGTCCTGCTGCTGGGGCTGGACATCAAGATGTTCTATGCCGGGCCCAAGGAAGCGGTGATGCACGGCATCTACCGCCAGAACTTCGGCTTCACCGACATCATCATCGGACGCAAGCATGCCGACGCCCCCTATGAGGACGGCACCGACATCTGGGACGGCCTCGATGCCCAGCGGATCTTCGATAATCTCGGCGGCGAGCTGCGCATCAAGCCGGTCAAGGTCGGTTTTGCGGCGTACTACGAGGAACTGGGCCGGGTTGGACTGGTCGACGAGTGCAGCAAGAAGGGCTGGAAGCCGATCAACATCAGCGGTCGTGACGTGCGCGAGGCGCTGCAGGCCAGCCGTCTGCCCGACGCCCGGGTCATGCGCGAGTCCACCGCACGGATTCTGATCGACGCCATGAAGAAGTAGGTGCGCCGGCCGGCCCGATGCCCGCGGCCGCCAATCGGTTGAAGGAGCGTGCTTGACCGCGGCCCCTCATGAGCTGATCGAAGCGTTGCAGTCGGCTTGCCGACTGCTGGTGGCCGGACACGTCACCCCCGACGTGGACGCGCTGGGGTCCATGCTGGCGCTGGCCAGGCTGGCACCGGCCGGCGGTGCGGCGATCGGGCTTGGCGAGCCGGTCTCGAACCAGAAGCTGCGCTTTCTGATGGACATGGCCGGCAACCCCGCGGTCGCCGATGCCGGGCGTATCGAGGCTGCCGACGTGGTCGCCGTCGTGGATACGGCCGGCAGCAAGCGCGTCAACCTGCCCGGCAAGTGGGATGCGATCGCGTCCAAACCCGTGGCGGTCATCGATCACCACGTGAGCAATCCCGCGTTCGGGACGGTCAACTGGATCGTCGGCGACGCGAGCAGCACCTGCGAACTGATCTATCGCCTGGCGATTCAGGCCGATTGGGCGATCGATCCTGTTACCGCCTCGCTGCTCTATGCAGGAATCTATACCGACACCGGCGGCTTCTCGTTGCCCAACACCACCGGTGCGGCCCTCGAGGCGGCCGGCGAGCTGGTCCGCCTGGGAGCCGACGTCGGCACACTCGGCGAGCGCATCTGCCGCTCGCAGGAGCGTCACGAGTTCGAGCTGCTGCGCACCGTCTACGCCAACACCGGCGTTGCGGCCGGCGGCAGCATCGCCTACAGCACCATCTCGCACCAGGAGATGATCTCGGCCGGGGCCTCGCCCGAGGATATCGACGACCAGGTGGCGGTGCCGCGGGCACTGGCGGGCGTGAAGCTGGCCATGCTGTTCTCGGAGGGTGACCCCGGCGTGATCCGCATCAACTTCCGCGGGGACGACGGCACGCCGGTCCTGCCGCTGGCCCAGCAGCTTGGCGGCGGCGGACACACCTTCAGCGCCGGCACGCGTATCCGGGGAGCCATGGCCGAGGTGGTGGCCCGCGTGGTCGCTGAAGCCGAGCGCATGGTTATCGGCGCCGGATCCGCCTGACGGAAGCCAGGACAGCATCCGTCGAATCATACACCAGGTCGCGTTTCTCCCTTCTGCAGGCTTGTCTGCCCCGACGAAACCTCGTTTATCGGGCCGGTCCCCTCGGAGAACATCGATACCATGGTCGTTGGTTAAGATTCTCAAGTGGCTTGAGGTCGGAGACGATGAACGGCACAGTGGGGCCGGCACTCGGCTCTTTGTAAATCGGTTCTAAGGGGTAACGGCCATGACAGGCAGGGTTCACATGCGTCGGGATCAGCGTGGTTTCAGCCTGGTCGAGCTGGTGATCGTGATCGTGATCATCGGCATCATCGCGGCGATCGCCATCCCGCGAGTGGGGCGGGCCTCGCGTAACGCGGGTGAGTCCGCGCTGTCGAGTAACCTGGCCGTGCTGCGCAACGCGATCGAACTGTACTCCAGCCAGCACAACGGCTTGTTCCCGGGACAGAACGCGGATGGGTCGGTCGGCGACGAAACACTCTTCATCGACCAGCTTACCAAGTACACCAAGGAAGACGGTACCACTAACGCGACGTACGACGCCGCCAGTGGATTCACCCTGGGACCGTACCTGCGCAAGGGCATTCCGCCCGCGCCGGTTGGTGCCAAGAAGGGCAATACCGGTGTGAAGGTAGGCAACAGCGGGCCCGCGGTGGATGCTGCCTCGGACACCGGCTGGGTCTACAACGCGACCACCGGGGACATCATCGTCAACTCCGATGCCGACAACGAAGCCGGTTCCAGTACCTTCGACACGTACTGACGCGACCGCGGGCGATGGGCCGGATCACCGCAACCTCGCGGGCCCGCCCGGCTGCCTGAAACGGGCTTCGGCCATCGGGCCTGCCCCTTGCGGCCGGCTGCGGCCGGCGCGGCCTGACAATACTCCTTCTTCCGAGCAGGGAATGGGCGGCCACGGCGCTTCACGGTGCCTGGCCGCTTGTTCATTGGGTACACCTGTCCGCCAGGGGCGATCGGGCATGCGGCCCATCGCCTGACCCGCGGCGGACGGGCGTTGACGCCCGCCACGTGTGGCTATAGCCTCTGCGCACGCGCCGACCCCGGCGCAATCAACTCGACGGTTTCCGGGTGTGAATCGACGCGACGGCGCGTTTCCCGCGTCCGGTTTTTCGCCCGCCCGGTCGTTGGCGCACGAGGAGCACCATGCCTGACCATTCGCACGCCGCGTCTCCCCAGGATCTCTCCGTGGCCGCACGTCTCGACAAGCTGTACGAGTTCGAGCGCGCACCGGTGACCGCCGACCGGCTGCACAGCGGGCGGTACTTCGCAGGGCTCTTCGCCGGCGAGCATGTTGCGGCGACGGAGTTTGTCATCGGGGCGCTGTTCGTGCAGTGGGGAGTGAACGCCCGCGATCTGATCCTCGGGCTGCTGCTGGGCAACGCCCTGGCCATCCTGTCGTGGGCCTTCATCTGCGCCCCCATCGCCGTCCGCACCCGGCTCACGCTCTACTGGTATGCCCGCCGGATCATCGGTCCCGGGCTGACCGTGGTCTACAACGTGGTCAATGCCATGCTTTACTGCTGTCTGGCGGCCGCCATGATCGGGGTGTCCGCGTCGGCGGTGATCCTCGGCTTGAGCAGGATCGGACTGCACCTCAAGCACCCGGCCCTGACCGATGTGTATCCCAACAGCGTCGGCTGGGTGCTGGTCGTGCTCGGGGTGGGGGCGGTGACCATTGTACTGGCGATTGCTGGCTTTAAGAGGCTGAGCCAGTTTGCCTCGGTCTGCTCGCCCTGGATGTTCCTCATCTTCATCGCCGGGGCCCTGGCAACGCTGCCCAAGCTCGGGGAAGTCCACAGCCTCGACGACCTCTGGACCATCGCCGAGACGAGAGTCTGGCTGGCCCAGCCCAGGCCGGGTACTCAGCCGCTGGGCTTCTGGCACATCACCTTCTTCGCCTGGTTCTGCAACCTGGCCATGCACGTCGGGCTCTCCGACATGGCCATCTTCCGCTATGCGAAACGGTGGAGCTACGGCTTCTACTCCGCCTTCGGCATGTACCTGGGGCACTACCTGGCCTGGATCTGCGCGGGCGTGATGGGGGCGGCGGTCTCCGAGGGGCTCAATCCCGGCGAGATGGCCGACACCGCCGCGGGCATGGCCGGGGTGATCGCCGTGCTGCTGGCCGGCTGGACCACGGCCAACCCGACCATCTATCGGGCCGGCCTGGCGCTACAGATTGCCACCCCGAACTGGCCGCGCTGGATGATCACCATCGTGGCCGGCGGGATCACCACCATCGTGGGCTTCTTCCCGGTGATCTTCATGCAGCTCCTGGGCTTCGTGGCCCTGTACGGATTGAGCCTGATGCCCATCGGCGCGATCATCTTCGCCGAGCACTGGCTGTTCCCGAAGCTGGGCATGCGGCAGTACTGGGCCTTGCACCGCAAGGTGTTCATGAACGTACCCGCGTTGATCACCTGGGTGACGGTATTCTTCCTCTGCTTCCCTTGGGAAGAATTTACTGGTTTCCGATCAGTGATGGACCTCGTTGGCGTGGACCTGTTTTTCCGCTGGCTGCCCGGCTGGTTCCTCTCGGTGATCCTCTACATTCTCCTGTGCCTGGTTTGGGATACCCGTCCGGCAGTGGGCGGTGCCTTCCCGGTGGTGACTCCGGTCAACCCGGACGGAAGCGTCGCGCAGGCACGGGTGACGGGGATGGAAACGCCGGGCGCGTCTCCGCCGCCACCTCCCGCGCGGAGGATGTCGCCCCTGGCGCAGCTCTCGGGGGCGGTCGCGCTGGCCGCGTTGGTCGCCTGCCTGGCGTTGCCGGTCTGGGTATTCATGGGCGGCTCGGACCTCGCCGTGTATGAGCCGAGGCTGGCCGTGTACAAGACCTGGCTGCTGATCGCGACCGGCATCTACTTCGCCGGGGCCATCGTCTACAGCGGGCAGCGCGAAAAGCAGGCGTCCGGAAGCTGACCGGGCGGCCGACCCGGGCGGCGCAGAATGCGGTGCACCAGCCGGCGCAGAAGGCGTCCGAGCGGGGTGGAACGGCGGGGAGCCGAGCTGGAGGCGAGTTGCTGGAAGTCTTTGGTGTTTCAGGAGGTTACGGCGACTTTCCGGAAAGTTCCGGAGCCTGCGGAACAGGGGCAAACTCCCCGAGTAGGACTCGAACCTACAACAACCCGGTTAACAGCCGGGTGCTCTACCATTGAGCTATCGGGGATTCGACAGCGGCCGGGGGCGCGGAGCCCGCTCGGCGCGCGTCTGGTTTGTGGTAGTGTATCCGGAAATCGCGCGGAGTCAACCGGGCCGGCGGGGCGGTGTGGTCGGGCGGGTTCGCGGCGGGGTCACTGGTAAGCCGTTGTCGCACATGAGGTTGGTCGGCGCTGCCCCGAATGAGCCCGGGCCCGATTCCGTGGATCGCCCGGGCGATTGCAGGGAACGGGCGCGCTGCGTAGGATGAGAACAGGTCCGGAAACCGTGCCGGCGCCTGGGGGCCAGGCTTCGACCGTCCAATCGGGGCGTCCGGCGTTGGTCCGCCACCCGTTCGCAAGGCGTGAGACCGACAACCGAGGGGGCCCGTAGCTCAGCGGTTAGAGCAGGCGACTCATAATCGCTTGGTCGCAGGTTCGAATCCTGCCGGGCCCATGTTCTTATTGCCTCTAATCGCAAGTGGCCGCAAATCGCCGCATTCTGCCGCATTCCGTGATGCGGCCTGCGACCGGTTACTGCGGTCTGCGGCAGGCTGGTGCAGCGCCTGTGCAGCGCTGCCGGCCGTGGCTTTTGCGAAGTGCTCATCGGTGGTCATGCGGTAAAACGAGTCCGCCACGACCTCGGAGTGACCCAGCCAGCCAGCACAGACGTGGGAGGGGAATTCGTCGGCCAGCTCGGTTGCCCGGCTCACCCTCAGGTTTTGCCAGGGCTTTGGCCAGGGCTTGGCGCCAGCGGCCTCGATGTACCTCAAGAACTGCGTCCGCAGGTTCTGGCCGGCGGATCGGTAGCGGGTGATGACGTAGGTGTCGCCCTCCAGGGCCGTATCGAACACGGCCTGGAACGGCTCCACCAGCTCGGGGAACATCGGCACGATCCGGACGCCGCCGCCCTGGTGGTGCTCCGTCTTTGAGGCACGGACGACGAACCGCTTGCCGGCAAAGTCCACGTCCCGCCAGGTCAGGGCCAGCGCTTCCGAAGGCACCCTGAGCCCACCCCAGCGGCCCAGGGCGATCAGCAGCTTCCATTGCGGGTCCGGAATCGAGTCGATGACCTTCTGAACGATTTCGCCAGGCACGAACACCCGGCGCTCGGGGTTGGTCGTGATGGTGCCGCGCTTCATGTGCTCGAATGGGTTGGACCGCACCATGCCCCGCCGTTTGGCCACCTCGAAAAAGTGCCGGGCATAGCGGAGTCGTTTGGCGACCGTTGCCCGGGCCAGGCCGCTGCCGATCATGTGGGCGCGGTAGCTGTCGGCGTCGGCCACGGTCACGCGGTCGATCCGGCGGTCACCGCCCAGGAACCGGCATAGCCATATCCGCGCCTGCCGCATCACGATGAGGGTGCCCGGCTTCACGTCGGCCCGCTGGTCAAGATATCCATCGACGAACGCCCCCAGCAACGCCGTCTCGCGGCGGGGAATCAGGTCCACGGCGGCAAGCTTGTCGGCCAGCGCGGCCGGGAGCTTGCTCACCCAAACCGCGATGTCATCATCGACCGATTCGCCGGTCAGACTGGCGGTGATGAGCGGCTCGATTTTGGACCGCAGGCGATCGGCCTGCTTCGCGGTGAGCCTGCCCAGGGTCATAGTGCGCCGCCGGCCATCGGCATCGAAAAACTGGAGCACCGTCACACTGTTGCGTCGTGTCATGCTGGCCATCGCCTACCTCGTGTGCTGGCTTCGCAGCCACCCAACCAACTCGCTTCGCAGGAACCGCACCTGGCTGCCGATCTTCGCCCGCGGCACCTTGCCGGCGGCACCCAGCTTCTCGAGCTGCGATCGGCTCACGCGAAGAAACGCAGCAGCTTCG
>CAYVVX010000202.1:0-8290 GCA_964455315.1 uncultured Planctomycetales bacterium
ACATGGTCACCAAGGACGGCTTCGTCATCATGGGCTCGGAGTCCGGGGTGCTGGCGGTGGAGCCCGAGAACATCGAGCACAACGGCCGGCTCGAGCCCGGGCGCATGTTCCTGGTGGACACCGACGCCGGCCGGATCATTCCCGACGATGAGGTCAAGGAGGATCTGGCCCGCCGGAAGCCGTATCGCATGTGGCTTGACCGCAACCAGGTCAAGCTGGCCGATCTGCCCGAGCCCGGGGAGTGGAACGGCTACGACTTCGCCACGCTGCGGACCCGGCAGAGGGCCTTCGGTTACAGCGTCGAGGATCTGCGGCTGCTGATGGGCCCCATGGCCAACAAGGGTGAGGAACCGCTCGGCTCGATGGGCACGGACACCCCGCTGGCGGTGCTCAGCGATCAGGCCCCCCTGCTGTTCAACTACTTCAAGCAGCTTTTCGCCCAGGTCACCAATCCGCCGCTGGACGCGATCCGCGAGGAGTTGGTCACCAGTAACATCACCAACATCGGCCAGGAGCTGGATCTCTTCGACGAGACGGAGGAGCACTGCCACCAGCTTCGGCTGGAGCAGCCCATCCTGACCAACAAGGATCTGCAGAAGATCCGCGAGGTCTCCGTCGGCAGGCTGCGGGCCACGACACTGCCGGCACTGTTCAACGTGCATGGCGGCGAAGAGGCCCTGCGCGACGCGATGGACGGCCTGTGCAAGGCGGCGTCCGCGGCGGTCGATGAGGGCTACAACATCCTGATTCTCTCCGACCGCGGCATCAACGCCGGGCAGGCGGCGATTCCGTCGCTGCTGGCCGGCGCCGGCGTGCATCATCACCTGATCCGCGAACGAAGGCGGACCAGGTGCGGCCTGATCATCGAGTCCGGCGAGCCGCGTGAGGTGCATCACTTCGCGCTGCTGCTGTCCTACGGCGTCTCGGCGATCAACCCGTTCATGGCCTTCGCGTCGCTTCACCAGATGTGCAGGGACGGCGAGCTGGCCGACGATCTCACCCCGGAAAAGCTCGAGTACCACTACATCAAGGCCATCAACAAGGGCGTGGTCAAGGTGATGTCCAAGATGGGCATCTCCACCCTGCACAGCTACCGCGGGGCCCAGATCTTCGAGGCCGTCGGGCTCAACCGCGAGGTGATCGATCAGTACTTCTCCTGGACCGCGTCGCGGATCGGCGGCGTGGGGCTGGACGTGATCGCCGAGGAGTGCCGCCGCCGGCACGTGCAGGGCTACCCGCCGCGGCAGGTCGCTGATCCGCTGGGGCTCGACGTCGGCGGGCAGTACCACTGGCGCCGCTGGGGCGAGTACCACCTGACCAACCCCATGACCGTCGCGAAGCTCCAGCAGGCCGTCCGCGAGAACAGCCCGCAGACCTTCAAGGAATTCAGCGCGCTGATCGACAATCAGCACAAGACGCTGTGCACGCTGCGCGGGCTGCTGGAGTTCAGGAAGCGCGAGCCCATCCCCATCGACGAGGTCGAGCCGGCCGCCGACATCGTCAAGCGGTTCAAGACCGGGGCCATGTCCTTCGGATCGATCTCCTTCGAGGCCCACGCCAACCTGGCCATCGCCATGAACCGCATCGGCGGCAAGAGCAACACCGGCGAAGGCGGCGAGGATCCCATCCGCTACCGCGGCTTCGAGGACGAGGAGGAGCGGCGCAAGGCCCTGGAACCGCTGAGCCCCTGGGCCGCCGGCGTGCTCCGCAACGGCGATTCGATGCGCAGCGCGATCAAGCAGGTCGCCTCCGGCCGGTTCGGCGTGACCAGCGATTACCTGGTCAACTGTGACGAGCTGCAGATCAAGATGGCCCAGGGGGCCAAGCCTGGCGAAGGCGGGCAGCTTCCCGGTCACAAGGTGGACGCCTGGATCGGGCAGGTGCGCCACTCCACGCCGGGCGTGGGCCTGATTTCGCCGCCGCCGCACCACGACATCTACTCGATCGAGGATCTGTCCCAGCTCATCCACGACCTGAAGAACGCCAACCGCCGGGCCCGGGTCAGCGTCAAGCTGGTCGCCGAGGTGGGCGTCGGCACCGTGGCCGCGGGTGTCGCCAAGGGCAAGGCCGACGTGGTGCTGATCAGCGGCTTCGACGGAGGGACCGGCGCGTCGCCGCTGACCTCGATCAAGCACGCGGGGCTTCCCTGGGAGCTGGGCCTCGCTGAGACGCACCAGGTGCTGGTCATGAACGACCTGCGCAGCCGGATCGTGGTGGAGACCGACGGGCAGCTCAAGACCGGCCGCGACGTGGCCATCGCCTGCCTGCTCGGTGCCGAGGAGTTCGGCTTCGCCACCGCGCCGCTGATCGCCTCGGGCTGCATCATGATGCGCAAGTGCCACCTGAACACCTGCCCGGTGGGCGTGGCCACGCAGGATCCCGAGCTGCGCCGGAAATTCGCCGGCCAGCCGGAACACGTGGTCAATTACATGTTCTTCGTGGCCGAGGAGCTGCGCGCGATCATGGCGTCGCTGGGCATCCGCACCATCAACGAGATGGTCGGGCGGGTGGACCTGCTCGACGTCCGCGAGGCCATCGATCACTGGAAGGCCCGCGGGCTGGACTTCTCCAAGATCCTGTACAAGCCCGAGGTGCCCGAGCATATCGGCACATATTGCCGCGACGAGCAGGATCACGGGCTCGATAAATCGCTCGATCTGACCACGCTGCTCAAGCTGGCCGAGCCGGCCATCGAGCGCGGCGAGAAGGTCTATCACGAGCTGCCCATTCGCAACATCAACCGCACCGCCGGCACCATCACCGGCAGCGAGATCTCTCTGAAGCGCGGCGCCGCCGGCCTGCCCGACGACACCGTGCACTTCAAGTTCTTCGGCTCGGCGGGACAGAGCTTCGCGTCGTTCGCGCCGCGGGGCATGACCATGGAGATCGAAGGCGACGCCAACGACTACTACGGCAAGGGGCTTTCCGGCGGCAAGCTGATCGTCTACCCCCCGAAGAGGGCCACCTTCATCCCGGCCGAAAACGTCATCATCGGCAACGTCGCCTTCTACGGCGCGACCAGCGGCGAAGCCTACGTCCGCGGGCTGGCCGGCGAGCGGTTCTGCGTACGGAACAGCGGCGTCCGGGCGGTGGTCGAGGGCGTCGGCGATCATGGTTGCGAATACATGACCGGCGGACGAGCGGTGATCCTTGGAACCACCGGGCGCAATTTCGCAGCCGGCATGAGCGGCGGGATCGCCTATGTGTACGACACGATCGGCGATTTCAAGGAGTTTCGCTGCAACCTGGAGATGGTGGCCCTGGAGCCGGTCGTTGACCGGGCGGACGTGGAAGAGCTGCGCGGCATGATCGAGCGGCACATCCACTACACCGACAGCCGCACCGGACGGCGCATCCTGGATGACTGGGACAACGCACTGCAGCGATTCATCAAGGTCATGCCGGTGGACTACAAGCGCGTGCTGGCGGAGATGGCCGCGAAGGCGCGGGACGAGGTTGCGGGCCGGCACGGCGAGTTGGTGGGAACGGCTTCGCATTGAGGCGGACCCGGCTGCACGATCGGGAGGTCTGAGCAACTCTATGGATGCCCGGGCTTTGTCCAGGGAGTTCAACGCGGAAGGATACAGGGCCGCCGCGATGGAGCACGTGCCCGTTGCCGTGGAGTTGTACGACCAGGGTCGTTACGTCCTGGCGAACTATGTGGCGGGACTGGCGGTTGAATGTATTTTCCGGGCGTACCGGTACAAGTTCGCCCCCCGGTTCGATGCCAGGCATGATCTCCGGAAGCTCTTCAAGCAGTCTCGATTTGCGGATGCCTTTCCGCAAGGGCGGGATACGGAGTACTCGGCCCATTGGGGCACGGTGGTCGCCCAGTGGGAGAACAGGCATCGCTTTCGCAGCGAAAAGGCGCTACGATCGTATCTCAAGGACGCGAAGCTGGATCGCACGGTTTCCAAAGGCGACTACCTCAAGGAGTTGACCCGTAGATTGGTGCACGCTTCGACTGAGCTGGTCACGCTGGGAGCAGGGCAATGGCAACGAAGAGCATAAGCTTCAGAAGCCGGCTGAAACGAACGCTGGAGGCCGCTTTCGACGGTGCGAAGGTAAAGCTGGAACCGTCGGGTACGGGGAAGACCGGTGGTTTCCTGGTCTGGGAAGGATTCCTGGGCAAGGATCAGATTGATCGACAACTTGCGGTGAGGGATGCCATCAGGATGCGCCTGAGCCCTGAGGAACTCGCCAAAGTGAGTGCCATCCTGACGCTCACGCCCTACGAGCTGGCGGTAATGGATCGGGATTAGGAAGCGGTCGTTACTGACAAGAAGGTTGCGAATGGGTAAGCCAACAGGTTTCAAGGAATTCGACCGCGAACTGCCTCAGGAGGAGGCTCCGGCCGAGCGGATCAGGCACTATCGGGAGTTCAGCTTGGAACTCCCCGTGGTGCGGCTTCAGCAGCAGGCGGCGCGGTGCATGGACTGCGGCATCCCGTTCTGCCACGCGGGCTGCCCGCTGGGCAACATCATTCCGGACTGGAACGACCTGGTTTATCGCGACGACTGGAAGCGGGCCATCGACTTCCTCCATGCCACCAACAACTTCCCGGAGTTCACCGGCCGCGTCTGCCCCGCGCCGTGCGAGGAAGCCTGCGTGCTCGGCATCAACGAGCCGCCGGTGACCATCAAGAACATCGAGGTCGCGATCGTCGATCGGGCCTTCAAGGAAGGCTTCGTCAAGCCCCAGCCGCCCGCGACGCGCACGGGCCGGAAAGTCGCCGTGGTCGGGTCCGGGCCCGCGGGCCTCGCCGCCGCCGACCAGCTCAACAAGGCCGGGCACGAGGTGGTGGTCTTCGAGCGGGCCGATCGCATCGGCGGGCTGCTCCGCTACGGCATCCCTGATTTCAAAATGGAAAAGTGGACCATCGATCGCCGGATCGAGCTGATGGAGATCGAGGGCGTGGTCTTCAAGACCGGCGTGAACGTCGGCCAGGACGTCACCGGTGAAGCCCTGCAGCGCGACTATGACGCCATCGTCCTGTGCGGCGGGGCCACCAAGCCGCGCGACCTGCCCATCCCGGGCCGCGATCTGGAGGGCATCCATTTCGCGATGGAGTTCCTGCCCCAGCAGAACAAGCGCGTCGCCGGGGACAAGTCCGCGTTTACGCCCACTCACGGCGGCGGATGGTGGTTCAGCCAGGGCAAGGGCGACATCCTCGCCACTGGAAAGCACGTCGTGGTCATCGGCGGCGGCGACACCGGCTCCGACTGTGTCGGTACCTCCAACCGCCACCGTGCCAGGAGCGTCACCCAGTTCGAGCTTCTGCCCCAGCCGCCGGAGGGCCGGCCGGAGCATCAGCCCTGGCCGTACTGGCCCATGAAGCTGCGCACCAGCAGCTCGCACAAGGAAGGCTGCGACCGCCACTGGTCCATCCTGACCAAGAAGTTCGAGGGTGAACACGGCCAGGTGAAGAGACTGCACACCGTCACCGTCGAGTTCCTCCCCGGCAACAACGGCCGGCCGCAGATGCGTGAGGTCCCCGGCAGCGAGAAGGTCTGGCCGGCGGAGCTGGTGCTGCTGGCGATGGGTTTTCTCGGCCCGGAGACCGACGGGATCGTCAGCCAGCTCGGGGTGGCGGTTGACGAGCGCGGCAATGTCAAGGCCGACGAGAACTACATGACCACCGTGCCGGGCGTGTTCGCCTCCGGCGACATGCGCCGCGGCCAGTCGCTGGTGGTCTGGGCGATCAGCGAGGGCCGTGAAGCCGCCCGCGGCGTGGACCTGCACCTGATGGGCTCCACGCTCCTGCCCAGCAAGGGCGGCAACGATCTGCCGCGGGTGTGATTCCTCTCCCGTTCGACGGCTGCCGCCAGGCGGCGCCGATGCGGATGGTTACGGCGAATTCCTGATCATTCCCCTCTTCGCGGAAGCCACTGCACGGCGTCGGCGACCACGTAGCCATCGGCCCCGGTCGAATCGATCTCGACCCACCCCTCACTCCCGGCCGGCAGCGGGAAGGTCCCCAGGGATACGAACGGCGGCGTCGGAGGCGCCTGCTTCTGGTTCAGGACGGCTGTCTTCAGACCTTCGCTGGTGTTGATCCGGACGGTGACGTTGGAGGCGCGGTTGCCGGATACCGTGTAGGCGGCGCGGATCTCGTAGGCGCCGCGGCCCGGCAGCGCGGGCACGAAGCGCACGATCTTGCCGGCCTGGTCGTGCCCGCCGCTGTGGAGGTAATCCGCGCCGACGAAGGGCCCGACCGCCGTCGAGGGCGCCCAGGCACCGGTGACCCGGGCCTGCGCGTTGTCGACCACGACGACCGGCAGGGACGAGCCCCGGATATGCGGCGGCTCCGTGGCCGGCAGGGAGAGGATCTGGTCCTGCTCGTCGAGTCGCTTCCGCAGCCACGCGACGTCGACCGCCTGCACGGCGAGACCGCGCCTGGCCGCCTCCGCCGCGGCGAGGCCCGCCGCGTGGCCCAGGATCATGTACTGCGGCTCCATCCGCAGGGTGGAGTAGGCCACGTGTGATGCGGACATGCACACCGGCACCAGCAGGTTTTCGCACTCAGACCGCCGTGGAAGCAGGGCGCGGTAGGGGATCTCGTAGGGTCGAATGGGCACCTGAAAGTCACCCTCGTTCTCCAGCGTGCCGTCGGGGCGGACCACCCGCTGCACATGGTGCGAGTCGATGGTGTACGAGCCCATGCCGATGGCGTCCGTCTTGGTCTGTTCCTCCTGCACGTCCCGCTGGGTCATCACGTATTCACCCAGCATCCGCCGGGCCTCGCGCACGTAGAGCTGGTGCGGCCAGTGATCCGTGTCGGTGAACTCGTCCCTGGCCGGGCCCCACAGGCTCATTTCTTCCTGGAGGTGCCGGGGGACGGATGGATCGTTGGCCATGAAGTAGAAGAAGCCCTGCACGTAGCTGATGTGATCCTTCCAGATGCGCTCGCGTTCCTCGTAGCCGGCCAGGGGATAGCCCCAACTGGCGCCGATGTGGTCGGTGGAGAACGGCCCGCGGTTGTTGATGTCCGTCTTTCCGTTGGGAAGCAGCGAGACGATCATGACGTCGTTGAGCTTCAGGTCCGGACCACGCACGGCGAGGTAGCGCTTCAGGATCTCGTACCGCCGCGGGTCGTAATCCGCCGGCTTGGGAAACGGGACCTGGTTGTCCTTGCGGTTGCACAGGCACACGCGGAAGTTGTAGGCCTGAACCTTGGTGTCGCCGTCGCCGGGGTTGCTTTTCTGCTCGGGATTGACGCAGGGCGCCAAGGCCCCGGACCCGTCTCGTGCCGGGACCGGGACATCGAACTGGTGGTACTTGCTGTAAGCCTGCACCCCGGCCAGCGATTCACCGTAACGGTCCGTTCCCTCGCGGCCGACGGTGCAGGACACGCCGGCCATGGCCATGAGATCGCCTTCGTAGGTGGCGTCGATGAACGCCTTCGCGGTGAACTCTCCCCCGCCGGCCATTCGAATCCGGGCGATGCGCTGACCGGCCTTGTCCATCCGTACCAGTCGCTGGTTGAAAAGCACCTTCACGCCGGCTTCCTTCAGCCAGTCGTTGAAGACCTGCTCGGCCACATGAGGCTCGAAGTACCAGGTGATGGGCTCGCCGTAATGCCGGCCCACACGAACGAAGAACTCTCTGGACAGACCGCCGATGACCGCCTTGTTGCCGTGGTCCGTCTTGCCCAGACCGCCGGAGACCATCCCGCCGATGTGCCCGCGCGGCTCGAGCAGGGCCACGCTGGCGCCTTCCTGGGCGGCCGCAATGGCCGCGACTGCGCCGCCGGCCGTTCCGCCGTAGACCACCACGTCAAATGGCTGAGGCTGGGGACGCATGCAGCCGGGCATGAGCAGCGCGACCGCGAAGGCGGGCAGAATCCTCAGGGCTGAAGGGCGGCGTGGATTAATGATCCCGTGGTGCCTGGCCATGTGCTGCTCCTCTGGCTGCGGTCGCGTCGACAAGCCGGTGATCAGTCCGGACGATGGAGATCGGCCTCTTCCGCTCGGCCAACCATGATACCGCCGGACTGGACGGCTCGCCGCCCTGAATCGGCAACACGTCCTATCCATTGGTGCCGGGAGCGCTCGGAGCTGCCGCGGGGCGGTGGCTGGCTTCTGATTCGACGGATCACCTGTTGCCCGCGCTTGGCGTCGCGGCCGCGGCCTCGGGGCTCACCATCGGACCGCGCCGCGGTGTCTACAAGCGGCTCCTGTTCACGGCCGATGGAACGAAACTCCTGGGAGGCATCCTGGTCGGCGACGCCGGCGAATACGGGATTCTCTCAGCTCTCGCCAGGAGCGACGAGCCGCTGCCAGTCGCACCG
>CAYVVX010000203.1:0-8287 GCA_964455315.1 uncultured Planctomycetales bacterium
CAGAGACGCCGAGAACGCAAAGAAGATGGAAGATCTGAGATTTGAGATGGCAGATCCGGCAGCGCAGGTCCGGCTTGGGCGCTCGTATCCAGCGCCTGAAGCATGGTTTTCGGTATCCCGCGGCGGAGAATCTTCGCGGGATGCGAGGATTCTGATCGATAGTAGTACAGGAGACACTGATGGCAAAACAGCGATCCACGCATCAGAAACGCGAACGCGAAATGAAGAAGCGCCAGCGCCAGCAGCTCAAGGCCACGCGGAAGGCCGAGAAGAAGGAGCTGCGCCCGGACGGACCCGCTCCCGTGATCGTGATCGACGCCCCCCGGTTTGATGACGAAGACGACAACAACCAGGCCGATACCGGCACCTGAGGCCGGCATACTGATCGGGTTACGACACTCGACGTCGCTATGGCCCCGCCTGGTCTCGCCGGGCGTCACCGAGAGGAGATTGGACATGGAACTGCCCCGACGAGCCCGTGGAGATGAGTACCTCCCCGAGGGTGCCTTCACACGGATCTGCGCGCGGCTCCGTGCCCGCCCGGAGGTGGCCGACCTGCGCGTGGTGGTCAGCTACGCCTTCGATTTCCGCACCCGCATGCTGCCCTACTTTTACGCCGACAAGCGGATGTCATCCTGCGCGGTGAGAACGCTCACCGACGTGATGCATGCCGCCGGTCTCCGGCGCATCCGCGCGGTGCTCCAGCAGTGGACCCCCAACTTCCGCCCCAGCGAAGCCCAACTCGACGGCGCGGCGCCGGACATCCTGATGGTGTCAGCCATGCAGGTGCATGCCGAGCGGGCCTACGAGCTGATCCGCGACGCCCACAAGCTGGGCCCGGAAAGGCCCCTGATCATCGCCGGCGGCCCCAAGGCGGTGTACGAGCCGACCGACTACTTCAACATGGAAGGCCAGGCGGGCATCGGCGCTGACTGCGTGGTCACCGGCGAAGCGTACGTCATGCTCGAGCTGCTGGAGACGATTCTGAACAATCGCTGCCCGGGTGAGTCGATGCGCACCGCGTTCGACCGCGCCCGCCTCAACGGCGACCTCAGCACCGTGCCGGGACTGGTCTACCTGTCACCGGAGAGAGCGGGAGAGCGGCAGGTGGCCGTCAGCACCGGTGTGCAGCGGCTGCTTCGCGACCTCGACGAGATGCCCCTCCCCGACGCCGGCTTCAGGCTCCTGGAACGCCCCCATCGCGGCCGCCGGCTAAAGCCGCGGCCGCTCTCCGCCGGATGGGTGAAGTGGTATTCGCCCATCGCCTCGCTCATCGCCACGCAGGGCTGCAAGTTCAACTGCGACTACTGCCCCATCCCGGCCCTCAACCAGCGCACCTGGCGGCACAAGAGCCCGGCGCGGATGGCCGAGGAGATCCTCCATGTTCACGAGACCTTCGGTGTGCGCCATTTTTTCGGCACCGACGACAACTTCTTTAACGATCGCCAGACCGTGATCGACCTGATGACCGCTCTGGCTTCGGCCCGCACCTCCAGGGGCCGCCGACTGGGCAGTGAGATCTACTTCTACACCGAGGCGACCGAGTTCGACGTGCACAAGAACCAGGATCTGCTCGAGCTTTGCCGCAAGGGCGGCCTGCGCGGCATCTGGTTCGGGCTTGAAGACCTCACCGCCGAACTGGTCAACAAGGGGCAGACCCCCGGCAAGACCGCCCAGATCTTCGAGGTACTCTGCAAGCTGGGCATTCAGCCCATGGCCATGGTCATTCACAGCGACAGCCAGCCGGTGCATTCGCCGCCTGATGACCTCTCCGGACTGGTCAACCAGGCGAAGTACCTCCGCGAGAAAGGCGCCGTGTCGTATCAGTGCACCTATCTCGGGCCGGCGGTGGGCACGCGCTCGTTCGATGACGCCGTCGTGGCCGGGACCATCATGAAGACGGTCGGCCACCGGCAGATCCCCCAGGCGTACTTCGACGGCAACCACGTGATCGCCTCGACCCATGCGAAGCCCTGGCGGCGGCAGCTCAATGTGCTCCGCGGCTACTGGGCGTTCTACAACCCGATCAACACCCTGCGGGCCCTGTGCCGTGCCCATCGCGGGTCGGTGCCCGGACGGCGGGCCCTGTTCCAGATCATCGGGCAGATCGGGCTGCTGATGACTTTGCCCAAGCTGCTCAGGTGGGCATGGAAGCTGCGCAGCGGTCCCATCGAACGATGGACCGCACTCGACCCGATGCGGATCCCGCTGGTGGACGCGACCACCGGCGAGCAGGTCAACTGGACCTTCGACTATCCCCTGGACCCGAAGCGGTCCGTGGCGCCGAAGTCCATGGCGCCCTCCCGCGAGATCTACCCCCCTGCCATCGGTGGCTTCGCCGATCTGGCATTGCCCGTGTTGCGGTAGCGCCAGGGATTCGGCCTGTTTCGGAGGGTCCCGGTGCGATGCCGGGGGACGAGGCGATCGCCGCCGGGCGGTGTTCGGCGCGCGTGGTCCCGCGGGCTGCGATCCCTCCTGCCGAGCCCCGAATGCATGAGTGCGGAGTGCGTCAACGGGCCGGGATGGACAGGTTGTGATAGAGAATCTCTTCGCGGCCGTCCCGATTGGCGCTCTTCACAATGGTGCCGTCGGGGCCATAGATGACGCAGCCGCCCGCGCAATCGTAGCCCCAGCTCTTGCCCACCCGGTTGGTGACCAGCATGGGTGCCCCGATCCGGCCGGCACGCCCGCCAAAGACCGCGGGGTCGGGCAGGTTCTGGCGGTTGTTGGGATAAAAGACCAACTGCGGTTTCATCGCCCGGATGCGTTCGATGCATCGTTCGGAGTCGCCGTCGGCGCAGATCATGCAGGTCGCGGTAATTCCGTCGATTTCGAACAATGACGGGCCCGTTCCCGGATCGTAGCGGACCCACTCGTCGCGATAGCCCGCATCGCCGCGTTCGTGGAAGATCCAGGTCTTGCGGTAACGGTGGATCAGCCCGGCGGGACCGAAGAACACCTGGCTGATGTAGTAGCGATCGCCGTCGCGCTCGGACAGCCCGAAGCTGACATGGCAGTTGAGTTCGCGGGCCAGTCTCGCCAGCCGCCGGCAGGCCGGACCGTCGGGCACCGCTTCGGCCAGTTCCTCGAGCCGCGGGGTATAGTCCGTCAGGGCCCCCTCGTGAAACATGATCACGCGGGCACCGTGCGCGGCCGCCGCGCGGGCGAGGCGTTCCATGGCCTGCAGGTTCCGCTCGGGCTGCTCGGGAACGGCGTCAAACTGAACCAGGGCCACGGAAAGCGATCCGGCGGCGCCAGACTGAGTCGCTTCCCGGCGGGCGCCCGTGCCGGTGCAGGCCAGGGTGCAACAGAGGGCCGACGTAAGCACTGAATAGAATGGGTAAGAAGCGGACATCTTAGCTTGCTGCCCACCTTGCGGATCGCGGCACGCGGTTCAAACTTCTCTGGAGCGCTTCCTCCTCAGCCGACATCATTGCCCTGCCCACCTGCCCAACCCCGCACGGCCCGCAGCGCGTTCCGCTCCACGTAGCGCAGCACGGTCAGCAGATGCTCGTCCTGCTGATTCAGAAATGCCTTGAACCGCCCCTCCCATGCGTGCCCGCCGCCTGACTCCGCTAGCCCGCCGACTTGGCCGGGGCGTCGGCCGTGAACTGGTAGCCCGCGTCGAAGGCGTGGGCGAAGTCGTAGACGTCCTCGAAGTCCTCGATGTGGTCGGTGGGCTGCTTCTGGAGCCAGTCGTTGTCCACCAGGGCGAAGACGATGGTGCCGATGTCCTCGGTGCAGGTCATCCCCCAGCGGCCCAGCACCGCCCGGGCCATCAGCCCCCAGCGCTGCAGGGCACAGTCGCGCACCGCCCAGCAGAGCTGTTCGCCGGTCACGTGCCGGTTCATCCGCTCGCAACCGCCGACGCGACCCAGGGCGTCGCGCACCTCCGGCGGCAGCTTGCCGTCGCGCTCGGCCTGGCACAAGCCCTCGTAATCCATCTCGTGCCTGGCCATCCAGCGGGCCACGGTGCAGCCGTCCTCGCCGAGCGGGCCGTGGGCGTGCTCGGAGGCGTGGGGGATGCACTCCTGCACGAAGATGAAGGCGTCCAGCGGGTAGCGCCCCAGCTCCCGCACCACGTCGTCCATCGACTTCCTGGGATCCTTGCTCATCGACGCCTCACGGGGACAAACGCACCTGGTCCATGCACAGCGATCATCAGCCTCCCGATCCCCCGCCGCCCGGGCGCGGGCCGCCGGGCCGCCGGCCTCGTCGACGCCTGCGCCCCCGGCGCTGGCCCTGGCGATCCGCCCTGTTCGGGCCGGTTTCCTCGGCGGAGGTCGGGCCTTCCGAGCCGCCGGCACCACCCTCCGCGGCGGACGCTTCCGTGCCCGGTGTCTCCGGGGGCGTGTCGTCCGCGGGCGGCGCGGCCGCCGCCGGCTCTGCCGCCGGCCGGGGCTCTTCGCGGCGCCGGCCGCGTTCCGGGCGTGCCGGGCGCTCGCGGCCCCGTCCGGCGCGGGCATCCGGATCCGGCGGAGGCGGGGCGGCGACATCGACTTCCTGCACATCCTCGATGGCCACGGTCAGGATCTTGCCGTCCGCGCCGCGCAGCTTGAGCAGTTGCGTGAGCACCTGGCGGTCGATGATCTGGCCCACGCCATGGGCCGTCGACACCCACACCCCGTTGCGCGGCAGTTTCCTGTCCAGGCTCTGGTAGCTCTCGTGCTCGTAGCGCAGGCAGCACTTGAGCCGCCCGCAGCGGCCGCTGATCTTGGACAGATCCAGCGTCGCCTTCTGCAGCTTGGCCATGGACATCGACACCGGCTTGAGATTCTTGAGAAAGTTCTTGCAGCAGCATTCGCGCCCGCAGGTTTCGTAGTCGGCCAGCAGCCGGGCCTCGTCGCGGGCGCCGACCTGGCGCATCTCGACGCGGGTCTGGAACTCGGTGGCCAACTGGCGAACCAGGTCGCGGAAGTCGACCCGCTGCTCGGACATGAAATACAGCACGATCCGCTCGCCGCCGAAGATGTGCTCGGCGTCGACGATTTTCATCTCCAGCCCGAGGTCGGCGGCAGCGCGGCGGGCGTCCTGGAGGCGGTCAAAGGCGCTGTCCTCGATGTGGCGCAGTTCCAGCAGATCTTCCTCGGTGGCTTCGCGGAGGATGCGCCCGCTCTTGAGCCGGTAGCTGTCGCCGCCGCTGTTGTGGGCGTAGGCGATCATCTGGTCGCGGGTGACGGACTTGTCGCAACTGTGGCAGGTCAGGCTGACCTGCTCGCCGATCTCGATCCCGCGATCGGTGGAGATGACCACCTTGGCGCCGCAGGAGAACTTCATGTCCGCGGCGTGGCTGAACTCACCGATGTGGCGCATGCGCCCGAAACGCACCGCGGTGGTCGGGTAGATCTTCTCCAGTCCATTGCCGCATCGTTCGTTCGCGCTGGCGCAACCGCCGCAACCACTCATAAGGGCTCTTCCCTGGAATCAAGGGCGGCGCTGTGAGATGAACACGCGACACCGCAAGCGACACATGATCGCGGCCGGTCGCCCAAGGCTCGTGCCCTGGAACCACCGCCTGCCGAAACGCTCCTGACAATCCCTTCATTCTAACCCCCAATCGAGGCCGGGCAAGCGATTGGGGAAGATCTGGCCCGGGAGCAGGGTCTGTGACAGCTTCGGCGTCGCCTGTGATCCGCCTTCCCTCCCGGGCGAGGAGGAGAAAAAAGGCAGCTCGTCACCAGGGGTTCCCTCGGCTTCGCCTCAGTCACCTCTGGCAACGATGGTCCGCCCTCCGGGCGAAATGGAAGCGAGAACACCCCGCCGAGACCGCCGCGGCATTTCGGGAGCATGGCCGACCGGGCGAATTCGCGGGCGCTTGTCATCCCCTCGGCGTTGCAGGATGATGTGGCCCGGTCGTGGCGGCGGATCGACAGGATGCGGCGCCGCGGAACCGGCGCGGCGCGACCCGGCGAACGGACTGACCTGAGGCGAGGGAACGGATTCGTGGATGCCTTTCATATCACCGGCGGCAAACGGCTTCGGGGTTCGGTCGAGGTTCGGGGGGCCAAGAACGCGGCCCTGCCCATCCTGGCCGGGGCGATCCTGTGCGACGGGGAGGTCACCCTGCGCGGCGTGCCTGACCTGGCCGACGTGCGGATCATGTGCAAGCTGCTCAACAAGCTGGGGGTGACCACGACCTGGGAGCCGGGCGGGACGCTGCGGCTGAAGGTCGAAGACGAGATGAACTGTCACGCCGACTACGACCTGGTCCGGCAGATGCGGGCCAGCGTGTGTGTGATGGGCCCGCTGCTGGCCAAGCGCGGCAAGTGCCGGGTCAGCCTGCCCGGCGGCTGCGCTATCGGCGACCGGCCGATCAACCTGCACGTGCAGGGGCTGGCCGGCCTGGGCGCCGACGCCGAACTGCTCAACGGCGACATCCACCTCAAGAGCAAGAAACTGATCGGCAGCGAGCTGTTCCTGGGCGGGCCGTTCGGCTCGACGGTGACCGGGACGGCCAACGTGCTCATGGCGTCGGTGCTGGCCGAGGGGCGGACGGTGATCGAGTCGGCCGCGTGTGAGCCGGAAGTGACCGACCTGGCCAACTTCCTGAACGCGTGCGGGGCGCGGATCATCGGGCAGGGCTCGCCGCGGATCACCATTGACGGCGTCGAGTCGCTCAAGGGCTGTGACTACACGGTGATTCCCGACCGGATCGAGGCGGGGACGTTCATGATCGCCGCGGCGATCACCAACGGCGAGGTGCGGCTGAAGAACTGCAAGCTGGAGCACCTGCTGGCGGTGGTGGACCGGCTGCGGCAGATCGGCGTGAACGTCGAGCGCGAGAACGACGAGGTGGTGGTGTCCAGTTCGCGGCGGCTGGAGCCGGTGGACGTGACCAGCCAGCCGTACCCGGGGTTTCCTACCGACCTGCAGGCCCAGATCATGGCCCTGCTGTGCCTGGCCGACGGCAACAGCATCATCACCGAGAAGATCTACCCGGACCGGTTCATGCACGTGGCCGAGCTGGGCCGCCTCGGCGCCAAGCTGCGCAAGGAAGGCCCGACGGTCATGGTGGAGGGCGTCAAGCGGCTGGTGGGGGCGCCGGTGATGGCTTCGGACCTGCGGGCGTCGGCGGCGCTGGTGCTGGCGGGGCTGGTGGCCAAGGGCGAGACCCGGGTGAACCGCGTGTATCACATCGACAGGGGCTATGAGAAGTTCGAGCGGCGGCTGCAGGAGCTGGGGGCGGACATCGAGCGGGTGGCCGACGGGAGCGATTGAGGAGATCGACGCACTCGCTCACCCGTGGTTTAAGAACGCGGGTGATTCTGACTCCCGCCTGCCGTACAATCCCTTCGCCGCGTTCCTGGAGGATTGAGGATTGCGATTGAACCACGGGTGGTGGCTGCTCTCGATTGCGCCGATGGTGATGGCGTTTCCGGGCGCGTCCCAGGCGAAGATTCCCGAGGGCGTGGACCTGGCCGCGTTGCAGGACTGGGATGTCGTCGTGGACGAAGCGGCGAGCCCCAGCGAGCTGTACGCGGCCGAGGAGTTGAGCAAACACATCGCCCGCGCAACCGACGTGCACCTGCCCACGGTCACCTCCATCGGTCGCAAGAAGCATCACATCTTCGTCGGCCCCGGCAAGCTCATGGCGGCAAGCAACGTCGGCTTCGATACCGGCAGGTTTGGCGAAGAGGATCTGCGCATCGTCATCCGCGACGGCAACATCGCCATCGCCGGTGGCGAGCCGCGGGGCACGCTCTACGGGGTGTACACCTTTCTCGAGGACTATCTCGGCGTCCGCTTCCTGACCACAACACACACCCATGTGCCCAAGGTCGGCGGCTGGCGCGTGGTCGGACCGGTGGACCGCAGCTACCGGCCACCCCTGCGCATGCGCTGGAGCTACTACGGCGAGACCAACACCGATCCGATGTTCGCGGCCCGGCTGCGGGTCAACACGGTCGGCGGCGAGCCGCGCTACGGCGGCACCAGCGGGCTGGGGCTGATCAACCACAGCTTCGGCCGGCAACTGCCCACGGCCACGTACGGCAAGGAGCACCCGGAGTACTTCGCGGAGGTCGACGGCCAGCGCCTCGCCCAAGTGAAGGATGACTGGTACGGGACGCAGCCGTGCCTGACCAACCCGGACGTGCTGAAGATCGTGACCGACGCGGTGCTGGCCGAGCTGGCGTCGAATCCCGGCAAGATGAACATCTCGGTCAGCCAGAACGACAACGAGAAGTACTGCCGCTGTGCGGAATGCCGGGCCATCGACGAGGCTGAGGGCTCGCCGATGGGTTCGCTGCTGACCTTCGTCAACGCGGTGGCCGAGGCGGTGGAGAAG
>CAYVVX010000204.1:0-4636 GCA_964455315.1 uncultured Planctomycetales bacterium
CGCCGAACCGTTCTTCTCCACGTCGATCCTGGAGAGGGTTTCGATGGCTCCGCGGATCGCCGAGAGGGGTGTGCGCAGTTCGTGCGAGGCGTTGGCCACGAAATCCGCCTTCACCTGGAGCATCCGGTTCAGCTCGGTGATGTCGGTCAGGACCAGCAGTCGCCCGACCACGGGGCTCGGTTCCTTCTGCCCCTGCTCGACGCCCAACCCGGGCAGGGCGATGTTTGACGCCCGCGCCAGCAGGGAAACCTGCCCGTCGGGACCGGCCAGTTGCAGCCGGGCTTCCTCGATGGCGTAAGCCTCGCTGAGGTATCCGTTGGCGCGCGGTCGCTTGCGGACCTGGGGCAGGAGCATCATCTGCAGGTCGTGCTGCGGAACGGCTTCCTCCACCGCCAGCCCCAGGAACGGACGCGCGGCCGGATCCTGGTCCTCGGACAATCCCAGCAACCGGATCGCGGCGGGATTGATCAGGACGACCCGCGCGTCAGGGCCGGCGACCATCACCCCTTCATGAAGCTGGGTGAGCAGCGATTCGAGCGTGAGCCGCTGGCGGTCGATGGTGGTGAGCTGGTTGGCGAGGTTGTCGCGCATCTGGTTGAGCGAGCGGGCCAGGGCGGCCATCTCGTCGTCGCCGGACACGCTGGCCCGGGCACTGAGGTCACCGCGCGACAGGCTGCGGGCCGCGATGGTGATCCGCCGGATGGGGCGACTCCACAGGCTGGCCAGACCCAGCGCGAACAACAGCACCGCGGCCACGCTCAGGGCCACAACCGCCCCGATCAGCCGGCGGTCATCCCTACTACGATCCCCGAGCAGATCGACGGGCGCCGCAACCCGCAGCACGCCGGCCACGATATCGCCATCGTCAATGGGAATTGCCAGGAAGCGGAACTCCCGGCCGAAAAGCGCTGATTGACGCTGCTCGATGCCCAAACCGGTGAGCAGCGCGTTGCGTATCTCGATTCGATCGGCGTGAGAAGGCAGCGACGCGGCAGGCTCATGCGAATCCCCAAGCACGACACCAGAAGGAGCCACCACGGTGATCCGCAGGTTTCGGGGATTGGCCACAACCAGGCCCTGAAGCAGCTCGTCCAGCGCCTGGGACGGTCCGGCTGGAAGCGGTCGCCCCACGGCCTGGGCGGCCAGCCTGGCCTGGGCCCCGAGGGCAATGTTGAGCTCCGCGTTCCGGCGGCGTTCCGACTGATCGATGATCAGCCAGACGCACAGCGCCATCACCGCCAGCATCAAGCCGGCGTTTCCAAAAAGGAGCTTCCAGAACAGCCTGCCGGGACTGACCATGAGGGAGGAGTATAGCCGCTGGCTTCACGGCTGGCGAAAGGTGTAGCCGACACCGCGGATGGTCTGGACGTAGCCCGCCGCGTCCCCCAGCTTCCTGCGCAGCGCCGTGACATGAACGTCAATGGTCCGATCCGTGACCGCCACGCCGGTGCCCATCACGGTATCGATCAACTGGCCGCGGCTCAGCACCCGGCCGTCCGCGGCCATGAGGGTCCTGAGCAGGCGGAACTCCGTCGCCGTGACCGGCACGGATTCGTCGCCGACGGTCAATTCGTGACGACTGATGTCCAGTCGGACCGGCCCGCTGGCGATCACCTCCGGCGCGACCTCCAAGGCGTCCCCCCGGCGGAGCAGGGCCGCCACGCGGGCCAGGAGCAGTTTGATCGAGAACGGCTTGGAGATGTAATCGTCGGCGCCCAGGGCGAAGCCGACCAGTTCGTCGGCCTCCTCCGCCTTGGCGGTCAGCATGATCACCGGGATGCCCGCGGTGCGCGGCTCGCGGCGAAGCTGGGCGATGACCTCGTCGCCGGAAGTTCCCGGAAGCATCCGGTCCAGGAGGATCAGGTCGGGGGGGTTGCGGCGCGCGTCCTGAAGCGCCGCCGAACCGCTCAACACGCAGCGGGCCTGATAACCTTCGCTGACCATGTTATAGCGCAGGAGTTCGGCCAGGTCTGCCTCGTCCTCAATAATCAGGATCGACTTGGCGCTTCGCATGGTCAGAGTGGCACTCGCCTCCTGCGTCGGGAGCCACATGATAGGAGGCCATGTGTTAAGGGCGTATGGCTCCAGCGCTAAGGATCTGTCCTTTCTTGTGAATCGCGGTCAGGATCCCGGGGCGATCAGGTTCCGTACCCGACGCCTGTCCCGGCCCGGAGGCGACCGTCTGCCGGTGGCAGGAAGAGACAGGCGCCTAGCGGATGACCTCCAGCACCCGCTTGAACACCGGGCTGGAAGCGTCCGCGACCATTTCAAGCACCGCACTTTCCACCGTGGTCACCTCGGCACCGAGGTGGCGCATCCGATCCAGGGCCACCAGGCGATCCCACGCCCGCCGGGAACTCACCGCATCCGAGCACACCCAGGGCCGATAACCCCGCCTCATGAGGTCGACGACCGTCTGCTGCACGCAGACATGCGTTTCGACTCCCGCAACCAGCACCATGGGGCGATCCAGGGCCGCCAGCCGCCGGGTCACCGGTTCCACGCAGGCGCTGAAGCGAGTCTTCTCCACCGGGACCAAGCCGCCCCAGGCGGCGGACACGGCGTCCACCGTCGGACCCAATCCCTTGCGGTACTGCTCGGTCGCCAGGATGGGAACGTCCAGGGCCGCCGCGCAGCGGATCAGGCGACAGGCGGCATCGACACAGGCCTGGTGCTCATGGATGACCGGCAGGAGCCGCTCCTGCAGATCAACGACCAGCAGAACGGCATTGTCAATGCGAAGCATGGGGAGGGGGCTGGTGTTCAAGTGCTGCTCCCGGATGAGGCTGCAACGAATGTAGCGCCACAGCCCGCCGCCGTCAACGGTCGCCGCCCGCCAGGTACTCCCCCCTACAATACCGGTAAATCCTGAAATGCTGTTGACCCGTTCCGCCCGGGCCGATAGTATAATTGGATCATGACGAGGACTTCGAGCCAGTTTGCCCTTCCCCCCGCCGCAGTGCTCAACGGCCTGCTGCTGGGTCTGCTGCGCCTGTCATGGCGCGTGGGGCATCCGGCCGACTGACCCGTCGGACATACGAACCAAACCGGAAAGCCTCACGCGGGATCGCGTGGGGCTTTTTTTGTTGCCTGGCCGGGCGTGCCGGCTTGGCGTTCATGAACCGGTCGGCTACCTTCTGTGGCTCGACCCTTGACGTTGGAGGACCATGAGCATGGCTCCCGATGAGCAGCAGGCGGCGTCGGATCGTCCCACGATCCGCATCTTCGACACCACGCTCCGCGACGGGGAACAATCTCCCGGCGCATCGCTGAACACCGCCGAAAAGCTGGAGATCGCCCGCCAGCTCGAGCTGCTCAACGTCGACATCATCGAGGCCGGCTTTCCCATCACCAGCCCGGACGACTTCGAGGCGGTCAAGGCCATCGCCGGGATCATCCGCAACTGCACCGTCGCAGGACTGGCCCGCTGCGTCGAGAAGGACATCCTCCGTGCCGCGGAAGCGGTCAGGGAGGCGGTCAAGCCGCGCATCCACGTCTTCTGCGCCACCTCGGCGATCCATCGCGAGTTCAAACTCAAGCGCGCCGAGGAGGAGATCATCAAGCTCAGCGTCGAAGGCGTGAAGCTGGCCAGGAGCTTCGTCGAAGATGTCGAGTTCTCCCCGGAGGACGCTTCGCGCACCGAATGGCCCTTCCTCGCGCAGGTCGTGGAGGCGGTCATCGAGGCGGGGGCCACCACGGTGAACATCCCCGACACGGTCGGCTACTCCACGCCGGATCACTTCTCGGGCATGATCCAGTACCTGATGAAGACGGTGAAGAACATCCGCAAGGCGATCATCAGCGTGCACTGCCACAACGATCTCGGGCTCGCGGTGGCCAATTCGCTGGCCGCGGCCCAGGCCGGCGCCCGGCAGATCGAATGCACCATCAACGGCATCGGCGAGCGGGCGGGGAACTGTTCGCTCGAAGAAGTGGTCATGGCCATCAAGACCCGCCCGGACGTCTTCCCGGTGCAGACCCGCATCAACACCAAGCGCATCTATCCGGTGTCGAGGCTGGTCAGCTCCCTGACCGGGCTGCACGTGCAGCGCAACAAGGCCATCGTCGGCGAGAACGCCTTCGCCCACGAAGCCGGGATTCACCAGCACGGCATGCTGGCCCATCGCTCGACCTACGAGATCATGAACCCGGAGGACTTGGGCATCCCCTCGTCCAAGCTGGTGCTCGGCAAGCACAGCGGGCGGCATGCCCTGAAGGATCGCCTCGATCAACTCGGGCACGGCCTGGACGAGAAGCGCGTCGACCAGGTGTTTGAGCAGTTCAAGCGCCTGGCCGACCGCAAGAAAGAGATTTTCGACGAGGATATCGAGGCCATCGTCGGTGAGCTGTTCGAGGACACCCAGACCGCCCGGACCTGGGAGCTGGTTTCGCTGCAGACCACCGGCGGTTCGGGCGTGATCCCCACCGCGAGCGTCAGGCTGCGGCGCATCGCCGACGCGACCGAGGTGGTGGATGCGGCCATCGGCGACGGTCCCGTGGACGCGGCTTTTTCCGCCATCCTCAAGCTCACCGGGGTCGAGGCCGTCCTGCGCGACTACGACCTTCGCGCCGTCACCGGCGGGCGCGACGCCCAGGGCGAGGTTCACCTCGAACTGCTGGTCGACGGGCGCAGCTA
>CAYVVX010000204.1:4646-7597 GCA_964455315.1 uncultured Planctomycetales bacterium
GCAGCTACCGCGGGCGCGGGCGCTCCACAGACGTGATCGAAGCCAGCGTGCTGGCATACCTGAGTGCCGTGAACCGGGCCATCGCGGGAGTCAGCCGAGACTCGGACGCTGAACCCCGACCGTGATACCAGCGGATGATGAGCCCTGGCGGATGATTCCGCCGCGGGCCGGCGGGGTCCGGACAGGCGACACCTGACCGGGCCTCACCGGCCGAAACGCTCGATGTCTTCACCCGGACTTCGAAGAGGGATGTGAACCACAGCGACACCGGGCACACAGCGATGAGGCGGGCCGGGCACAGCCATCGTGGCTTCAGCCGACTGCAAGTGCGCTTTGCCGTTTCCGGCTCGACTGTTGTCCTCCTTGGTAATCCGCGCCGGTGTGGTTGGCGTCCTTCTCATAGCAGGCAGAAAGATCGCAGGATACGATGACCAGGATCTGCGTTCCGCTTACCGCCGCGAGCTGCCAGGAGATGGCCGCACAGATCGACACCGCCCGCGCGGCCGGCGCCGAGATGATCGAGCTGCGCCTGGACTATCTCGCTGACTGGAAGATCGAGGACCTGCGCGACCTCATGCTCAAGGCCCGCCATTTCGACGGGGAGGTCATCGCCACCTGTCGCATCGCGGCCGAGGGCGGGCACTACGACGAGGACGAGTCCACCCGCATCAGCCTGCTGGAGCATGCCGGGCTCGGCGGGGCGGATTACATCGACGTGGAGTACGAAGCCTGGCGCGTCTCCAGCAATATCCGCCAGAAGATCGGCCTGGTCTGCGAGGTCAACGCCGATTCGTCGCGCCCGCGACGGCAATTGATCCTGTCCAAGCACGATTTCCAGGGAACCCCGGCGGACCTGGCGGGCATCGTCGCATCGCTGGAGGCCGAGCCGGCTCACGTGGTCAAGCTGGCCTGCCACGCGCCGAAGGTGACCGACGCCCTGCGCATGCTGGACATCGTGCACGATGTCGCCCCGCGCCGCCCGGTGATCGGGCTGTCCATGGGCGAAGCCGGGCTGTGCACGCGGGTGCTGGCCAGGAAACTCGGCGGGCTGCTGACCTTCGCGTCGCTGGAAGCGGGCAGGGAGTCGGCCCCCGGACAGGTGACGCTCGAACAGATGCGCAACCTGTACCGCTGGGACGCGATGAACGCGGAGACGAAGGTCTACGGCGTGATCGGCTGCCCCGTGGCCCACTCGATGAGCCCGGCGATCATGAACACCGGCTTCGAGCGCATCGGCCACGACGGTGTCTACCTGCCCTTCCGCGTGGAGCCCGACTACGATTCCTTCGCGTCGTTCGTCGACGGCTGCCTGGCGCGGCCCTGGCTGCACGTCCGCGGGTTCAGCGTCACCATCCCCCACAAGGAGAACCTGCTTCGCTTCGTTCGCGAACGCGGCGGGACGATCGAGCCGCTGGCCGAGCGCATCGGGGTGGCGAATACGCTGGTGATCGAGTCGACAGTCACACCCGACTCATCGCTCTCGGCCTTCAACACCGACTATCGCGGCGCCCTCGACGCCCTCTGCGAAGGCATGGGCTGTACCCGCGATGATCTGCGCGGCGTGACCGTCGCGGTCCTGGGTGCCGGCGGGGCCAGCCGGGCCATCGTGGCCGGGCTCACCGACGCCGGCTGCCGCGTGACCATCATCAACCGCACCCAGGACAAGGCCGCCGCGCTGGCCGCCGACTTCGGGGCAACAGCGGAGCACTGGGAAAAACGCGCCACCCTCGCCGACGTGGTGGTCAACTGCACCAGCCTGGGCATGTGGCCGAAGGTGGGCGACACCCCCCTGCCGGCCGACGGGATCGCGCCGAACCAGGTGATCTTCGACACCGTCTACAACCCGATGGAAACCCGCCTGCTCCGCGAGGCCCGCGAGCGCGGCTGCCGCACGGTCGACGGCGTGGCCATGTTCGTCAACCAGGCGATCGCCCAGTTCGAGCGCTGGACGGGCCATCCCGCCCCGCGCGAGGCGATGCGCGAGGTGGTGGTGCGCCGGCTCGGGGGCAAGTCGAGCGGGTGATCGCCGCCGGCGATTGTTCACGGCGCCGTGGTGAACAGCCGCTGTTTGACTTCGTTCAAGTCCACGATGTTGATGACCCCGTCGGTGTTCACGTCGAACGGGGCGGTGGACGCATCCACCGCGGCGAAGAGGTGCTGCTTCACATCGCTCAAGTCCACGATGTTGACCACGCCGTCTGAACTGGCGTCGCCCTCCAGGGCGCGGATCTCGACGTCCAGATCACCTTCCAGCGCGTAGCCGCCGTTGACCGTCATCATCGCGCACGGCTCGATTGCGATCGTGTACCGGTCCCCGTGGGGAAGCCCGTCGGCGAACTCCATGACCAGCTTCGTCATCCCGTCGATCAGGGACATCGAGGTCGGCACCTGCACGCCGTGGGTCATGCCTGTCACGCTGACTTCGTCGTCCACCACGTCGCCGGGGTCATCCACGGTCCGCACCGGCTCACTGAATTCCACCACGATCTTGCGGATGCCGCCGATCCGCGGTTCGGTGGTCACGGCACCGTCGGTGCCGTCCAGCAGAATGGCGTAGTCGCTGTAGCCGGTGTGCTCGCGCAGGCTCGACCAGGTTAGCAATACCTCTGCGGGCGGGCGGGCCAACGGGCTCCAGTCGCTGCCAGCCCAAACCAGCAGACCTCTGACAGGCGGATCGCTGGCGATGCTGAACGAACCCGCCGCGACCAGACTGGTTCCCCAAGCGGACAGGTGCCGGAGCCTGCTGCTGATTTGCATTCCCTGATAGGCGGGGATCACCGTGATCCAGGCGCTGCCATCCCAGAGGGCGATCGACTTGGTTGGCACCACCGCCATCAGGATGCCGTTGTATTCCGTCAGGTAGCTCGGTGCGACCGACAGCCCATCCCCCATCGCAGACCACGTGTTCCCATCCCAGCGGGCGACACGATTGGCCGGATTTCCCCCGGCCG
>CAYVVX010000204.1:7607-8262 GCA_964455315.1 uncultured Planctomycetales bacterium
CCGTGGTGAAGGTGCCCCCGGCGATCAGATCGCCGTTGTAGTTCAGGAGGCAGGTCACGTAGCCCCCGGCAACCCCGTCGCCCAGCGGCGCCCAAGTCGTTCCGTCCCACGCGCCTACCATGCCCGGCATGGGAACCGAGGGCTCAGAAGTGCCATCCGGGTTTCGCGGCCTCAGCCCGGTAAACGTGCCACCAATGGCCAGCTTGCCATCGAACTCCGCAAAGGCGAAGATACCGGCATCGGTCGCGAGAAGAGTCCAGTCCGCACCGTTCCACTGATAGAGATAATACATGGTGAAGTCGTTGTACCTGGACTGCAGGGCGTACAGTTCATCATTGTGAACGATGCTGGCCTTGAACAGACCTGGGTAGGGAAGAGTCACGGGAGTCCACGCAGAGCCGTCCCACAAGGCCAAGCGACTGTGGTCTTCGGGGTCGAATCCGGTTGGGTCCACAGTCACAAACCCCATTGCCAGGAGTTGTTCCTGGAACACCTTCAAGTCGGTGACGGTGAAGTCCAGACCCTCGCCCACCGCGGACCAATGGGTTCCGTTCCAACGGACGATGTTGCGGGCGGCCGCGTCACCGGCCACCGTGAAACCCCCGCCGACGTACAGCGTCTCTCCCGAACCGTCGTCGAACGCCAGGGACACGTA
>CAYVVX010000205.1:0-8255 GCA_964455315.1 uncultured Planctomycetales bacterium
TTGCCGGCTGCGCGGCGCATCTCATCCTCTGCAGCCGACTCCCCCAGTTCGTCCCGCATTATGAGGAAGTGAGACTGCCAAGCGTCTTTGAGGCGCGTGCCATACCGATCAAGATCGCCAACGCCCACCAGTTCCTCACGAACCCAACGCGAACGCTGCACAAATGCCCGATAGTAATCTCGGATCGCACGGACGACGCGGGCATTGCTGATCTGGAGCAGGCGCAACTGATTGACAAACACCCGCTCGGAATACCCGGATGCGTCGACTTCCAGCTGCTCAATGTCGTCATCGATTGGCAGGTTGTCGTCACGCAGCGACTCGCGCAGGTTGTTGATCTCGTCCAGAAGCTCGGCACTCAGTATCGGAACGCCGCGATCCGCTGCCAGATGCCGAATGACTCGACGGAACCACCACCCCTCAAGGCGGACCAGGAAAGCATCCAGGAAATGGCGGTCAACCGCGTAGAACACCTCCTGCCGGATGTCGGCATCAAGCGATGTGATCGAAGATGCGGAATCGACGACGATCACATCGCCGAGCAGTTGCTGCTGCTTCGTTCCATCCAACGCCTTGAAGGCTGTGTAGGCTGCAGCATTGGTCTGGTTGGTGGAAGTCGCCGCCGTTGACCGGAGTCGATCCAACGCGCCCGACACATCCCGGCCCACACCTGGCCGCAGCATCTCAGCTGCCGAACCTGAACCTGCCGACGCTGTAGTGACCAGGATGAATCGTGATCCCAGGTGTAGTGAACCGCTCGCGACGCCCTCGCACCAGATGCGCAGGGTCTTCCACAGGTCGACGGACGCATCAGTCAGGTCAGCGGCTCGATTGACGTGGTGCTTCGTCTGCAGCAACTCAGGCGGCGATCCCTGCTGGTCGAACACGACGTCGTCAAGCGTTTCGATGCAAACCTGGAAGTCGGCCTCCTGCCGCATTCTCCGCAGCGCTTCCAACAAGCCGTACCGACACTGGTACAAGTACCCCGTGGCGGAAGCCGCCGCAGAGAAGGGATGTCCGTTTGCCGAGGCTTCGCCCCTCATGCGTTCACCTCCGACGCGTTCCCGCCTTCCAGCGCGGCCGCGATGCCGGTGAACTGCTCCAGGGCATCCTGCAGGTCTTCGACAATCTCGGCAGCCAGCACGTCTGGGTCCGGCAGGCTGGCGCTGTCTTCGAGGCTGTCATCCCTGATCCAGAACAGGTCCAGGCTCAGCTTGTCTCGCTTGAGCAGGTCTTCGTAGTCGTAACAGCGCCAGCGGCCGTCGGGGTTCGACTCGCTCCAGGTGGCCTTGCGCTTGTGCATCGCACCGGGCTTGAACAGATCGACGAACTCGTCGAAGTCCGACCGGCGGATCGGGTTCTGCTTCTGCGTGAAGTGCCGATTCGTCCGCAGGTCATACACCCAAAGCTTCTTCGTCCACGGCTTCTCCTGCGGCGGCTTGCGGTCGAAGAAGATCACGTTCGCCTTGACCCCCGGCTTGTAGAAGATGCCCGTGGGCAGCCGCAGCAGCGTGTGCACGTCGCACTGCTTGAGCAGTTGCTCCCGGATCTTCTGCCCCGGCCCGCCCTCAAACAGCACGTTGTCCGGCACCACCACCGCGGCGCGGCCATTCACCTTGAGCAGGTTGAAAATGTGCTGCACGAAGTTGAGCTGCTTGTTGGCCGTGGATGCCCAGAAATCCTGGCGAACAACGACCTCCTCTTCGCTGTCGAGCTCACCCTCCTCGTTTACCGTCTTGAGACTCTGCTTCTTGCCGAACGGCGGATTGGTCAGCACGATCGAGTACTGCTTTTCCGGCGGACGGTCCAAGCTGCTCTTCCCGCTGATCACCGGGCTGGTCTCGGCACTGCCGATCCCGTGCAGAAAGAGGTTCATCGCGCACAGCCGCGCCGTTTCCGGCACCAGTTCCTGCCCGGTCACCAACTCCTCGCGGACCCGCCGCTTCTGGTCCCGATCCATGGTGTCGTTGTGGGCTTCAAGCACATACTGGTAGGCCACCGTCAGGAACCCGCCCGTGCCCGCGGCCGGATCGATGATGGTCTCCTCCGGCGTCGGTTTCATCACCTCGATAATCGCCTGGATGATCGAGCGCGGCGTGAAGTATTGTCCGGCCCCGCCGGTGCTCTCGGCGGCGCTGCGTGACAACAGTTCCTCGTAAATCACGCCTTTCACATCCAGATCCAGGCTGAGCCAGGTCTCCCGGTCGATGAGGTCGAAGATCAGCCGGCGCAGCTTGGCGGGGTCTTTGATCTTGCACTCCGCCTCCTTAAAGATCGTGCCCAGCAGCCCCGGTTGCGTGCTGAGGAACTCCAGCGTGTCACGATAGTGCTGGTACAGCTCCGCCCCATCCTTGCTCAGCAGGCTCGGCCAGTCGTAGTCCACCGGCTTGCCGTTCCGGCCCTTCCCCCTGGGGATACGGTTCGGCTGGTCATAGGGCGCCCGGGTCATCTCGTCGGCCATCTTCAGGAACAGCAGGAAGGTGAGCTGCTCCACGTACGCCATGTACGAGAGACCATCGTCACGGCATACGCCCGCGTAGGACCATGCCCGCGTGCCGATCTGGGAAGCGGTTTGACTCATAGCCGCATTCTATCGGACCACGGAAAATGTTCACTCTCCCAGTACCGAAAGCGGGTAGGATGTTGCCAGTCCTGCTCCCGTCCGTACAATCAGGAGAGCGAAGAGGTGGCAAGCGTGAGCGCAGAGGAATCAGGCGAACTCCGCATTGAGAGCACCACACCGGAGGATCACAGCGTCCCGGTTGACGTTCTCGTGCGCATGCTCAACGGCTTGCAGCAGATGGCATTACTCTTTGCCGCTACGGCCGAAAACCAAGAAATAAAGCAAAGATTCAAGCCGTCCTCAGAGCTTCGTAGTCGTTATACCCTGCGTTGCGGCATCCCTTCGGCAGGCAGCTACGTCATGCCGGTGGTGCTTGTGGATGGCGCCCCTCAGGCTATGCTTCATGAACGACCTGCGATTCTGGACAAGATCCATGCGTTTATCGGCGCTGCAGCCCAAGATGCCGCCGCCCAGATGAGATCATTGCTGCCCGATTCGCGCATTCGGGAAAGGGCGTTGCGCGAGATCCGCACGCTATCTCCCAAAGCTGGAGAACGTTGGACGGCCCACTTCTCCTCGCCAAGCAGGTCGCCGGTCCTCATTGATGCCCAACTCGCGCGGGTGGTCGAACGGCGCCTGGCGGCCAGTGCCGAGGAACAGACGGTCATGACCGTGACCGGCGATCTGATCGGCATCGCCTTCGATGAGCACCAGCTCACCATCCGCTACCCGGTCAACAGCCGTGAAATCGTGTGTTCGTACCTGCCCGAGATCGAGGATGATCTGCTGGAGAGTCGTCGGGGGCCGATTCAGGTGACGGGCACGTTTGTTCTCGATGCGGATGGCCATCCCAGCCGATTAACCAACGTGAGCCGCATTGAACCAGTAGAACTTGCGCCGTTGGTGTTTGACACCCTCGTGGTCGGGGATCGCAAACTCAAAGCCGATCCGGAGCTGCGATTCATTCCTCATTTGGACGAGGAGTCTCAGCAGCTTTACGTGGTTGAGGATGAGAGCTTGGATCTCAATGTGTATGCCCCGACACGGGAAGAGCTCGCCGACGAGATCGCAGCACATCTGCTTTTCGCCTGGGACAGCTATGCTCTGCCCGAGGCCGATACGCTGACCCGCAAGGCACAGGAACTGGGTGAAGCTCTGCGGGCCCGGTTTCGGGAGGAAGCATAGTGCCTCGCCAGAAGCGGGCTATTGAGGCGGCGCTTACCGCCAAGGGGTTTGAGCCCATTGAGGGCGATCACCACTTCTTTGTCTACGTCACCAAAGAAGGCAAGCGAACGCGCGCTCGAACGAAGACCAGCCACACCTCCAAGATGAAGGACGTCCCCGACATCCTCTTGTCCCGAATGGCGGGGCAATGCAAGCTGACCAAGCAGCAGTTCCTGGAACTGGTGGATTGTCCCATGACGCGTGAGGCTTATGAGAAGTCGTTGGCGGAGCGCGGCGAACTCTGACACCGTCAGCGGACAGACGCCGCAGATCCTTTGGGCCTCTGACCAGCTTTGCCCCGCAAGGCGACCGTCGCCCGTTCGGCCTTGATCCGCTCCAGCAGCTTGGAGCCGGGCTCGTCGGCCGGATTCTGGGTGACCAGCTTGCCCTCAAATGCAGCCTTTAGGATCGCCTGACGTAGCCGTGCAGCTCTTGCTAAGCCCCTCTCCACCTCGGCTTCCATCGCGTCGATTTGGGAGAGCTTTGCGTCAACGGCATCCATGAGGACGGATTGTTCGGGGACCGGGGGAAGTGGAATGGGCTGGTCAAACACTGCGCCCATAGAGATGCGCTGATGGCCGGCGGTGGATTTGGCTTTCGGTTCAATTCGATCGCGTGCCAGTCTGGACTGAAAGACGATCTCAAGCAAAGAGGCCATTCGGGGGGAGACGCACCTGGCCGAGAAAAGCCGATCCGGGTAGGTGAGATTAGGCGGCACTTTTCCTTCGACCCAAGCGCACGCTCCGGCCAAATGCAGGCTGCCGCTCAACCGAACCATGAAGAGGTCGTTTGGCTGAACGAAATCTTCTTCGTCAACCTCGGCGTTGTCGAGAAGATACCGAGAATCCTCGAGATCAATCCGTCCGGGCCGCACTGCACTTGATCGGAGAATTCGCCGTTTCGTGGTAGTATCGACTGGCACACTCGTCGTTCCGCTTCGAAGTCGCTGGATTACCTGCTCCCCTCTCGCCCAGCACCATCCTCCCGGCAACTCCGGCAGGTCGTCTGCCTTCAGTGCAGTCGGCTCGACGTAGCGAGCCCGCCAGTTCTTGGGAGGAGTTCGCCCGTCCCTGGCGTATTTGTCCAGCGTCCGCTGCTCCCATTGCTTGCGGCGCTCGATGAGGATGCGGGCCAGGAGCCGATCGCCCGGCTCGGCCGGTGGACCGTGGGCCTTGCGCCACTCGGCCGTCAGCCGCCCCGTCACCGCCGCATGTAGCACCGCCGAGCGATACCGCTTCAGCTTCTTCCTCACCCGCTCCAACGCCGCCACGCCCGCATCGAGATCAGTGAAAAGCTCATCGATACGGTCGGCTATGCGGGATTGTTCGTTGAGCGGGGGGACGAGGACAGTAAACTTGCCGAAGTCGACGAAGTCAGCACGGGGCCGGTCACCAGTCGTTGAGTGATCCGCGAACGCAACGAAATCTTGAGCGTTGAGTCGGTACTTGAGAAATCCGCCGCGCAGCGCTCCTGTGTTCGGGAAGACGATGAACTCGCCAGAACAAAGCCCGGTGCGATCAGCGAGCCACACTTTGTTTAGATATGGACGCATCCGCCCATAGAGGACGTCACCTTCCTGGAACTGCACGCCCGAACTTCGCATCATTTCCGCGGGCAAGTGCCCAAGCAGCCGCGCTGTTTGGGCCTCAATATGTTCGAGACCCACGAACGGTTGGCCAACGAAATCCGATGGCTTCCCGCGCGGACGGCCGGGGGTAACCGCGTCCGCCAGAGTGCAGGACGCCCAGCCGGGAGGAAGATCGTTGATGACGTCATGTCCGTTGTGGCTCGTCATGCCGTCAGCACCCTCGTCATTTCGGCGATGAGGGGCCCGACGCGCACACCACATTGCCGGTCGGTCCGGGGGCGGCATGGCAGTTGGGGCGTGTTCGGCGGCACCTTGACAGGATGCCTTTTCGCCAAAGCGTGTTGTCTCAGCGTTCGCATGTCGATACAATCCGGGGAGCCAGTGGACGAAACTCGGCTTCACGCCGTGTGGCCCGCAAACGCGGACCCTATATCCCTGGCTTTACTTTCAGCGCTCATGCCGTCAGCACTCGATTCATCTCCTCCACGATCGGCATCAGCCGGTCCCCGAACAGCTCATGGGCCTTGCCAAGGTTGCCGCGCTGGCCGAACCAGCCCTCCTGGAAATCCTCCCGCTCAAGAACCAGGCTGGTGGCGATGTGCTCAGCCATCTTGTCCAGCCACTTGCTCTGCTCCTCGGTGAAGGTGACTCCCGCCTCCCGCTGCTGGCGCAGCCACGCGGCGTAGCGCTGATGAACCACCTCCGCGAAAGGCGTCAGCGGCTCGCTGGGACGCAGCGTGTGGCGGATCAGTGAGACCAGGTCGGTGATGATCGAGCCGCCGTGGCCTTTGACCTTCGAGGATTCCAGCGTCTCATAGCAACGCCAGAGCTCCTCGGGTGTGGCCGACACCGGCGGGCGCCGGATCCGGTCGGCCAGCTCGCGCAGATCGCGAAAACTCAGCCGGTCGGGCGTGGCCTGCCCGTAAAAGACCTGGAGCATCAGCAGCTCGTCCTTGTGGTCCTCGATGAACCGCCTGAAGTTCTCGATCTTGGAGGCGGCCTGGTCGCGGGCGGCCTGCGAATAGCCGGCGGTGATGACCTCGTCCTTGCTGATGCGGTCGATGGTCTGCTCGTTGTCCTGCTTGATCTGCAACAGGACATCGCGCAGGTGCGGATCGTAAAACGGCTTGAGCGCCTCGGTGATCAGCGCCTGCTCAGCGGCCTCGAGCTGCTGCGGAGTCGGATCGCCCTCCCCGCCGTTCATCTCGCGGGCCTTCGACTCGATGCTGACCTCGTCCACCGCCTCGGTGAGCCCGTGCACCAGGGTGTCGATGCTCTGGCCTTTGGCGTGCCTGCGAATCTCATCCTGCTGCTGGGCGGACATCTCCCCGGCCAGGCGGGCCAGTTTGCCCGCCAGCGCGGATACGGCATCCGGATCGGTGCCGCCGGCCTTGATGTAGTCGAATACCTGCTTGAGGCTCTGGGTGGGCTGCCGGTCGAGCGGGCCGCGCTCACTCTTGCACTGGGCGCAGACGTTGACCGCGTCGACGATGACGAAGCGAGTCTTGTTCCGGGCATCCGGCGTCACCCCACGAAGCGCATCGGACGGCATCACCCGCACGCCGCGCCCTTTCATCTGCTCGAAGTAGTTGCTGCTTCTGATCGAGCGCATGAAGAAGACGATCTCGACCGGCTTCACGTCGGTGCCGGTGGCGATCATGTCCACGGTGACGGCGATGCGGGGGTTGTAGGAGTTTCTGAAGGCGATCAGTACATCTTCCCCGGTCTTGCCCTTGGTCTTCTCGTAGTACACCTCGTCGCGCTCGGTGCCGTCGGGTTCGACCACCTTGCGGGTCAGCCGTAGTGTGCCGGTGCGATAGGTGATCTTCTGGCAGAAGTCGATGCCCAAGCCGAACTCATCCCGTACGATCCGCACAATGTCGTCGGCGTGGGAGTCGTCCTTGGCGAAGATGATGGTTTTGGGGACCTCCTTGCGATCGGGAAAGATCTCCGTGAACAGCCTGTCGCGGAAGGTTTGGATCACGGTCCGGATCTGATCCTCGGCCACCACCGCCCGGTCGAGTTCGTTGGATGCGTACTGCAGGTCGTCATCCAGGGCCTCCTGTCGCTCCGCGCGCGTCCTGCGGTTCCGCCTGCCCACGTAGAAGCCGGAGTCGACGCTGGAGCCCTGGTTGGTGATCCTGGTTTGGATCACATACACGTCGTACGGCACGTTGACGCGGTCGGCGACAGCCTGCGGGTGGGTGTACTCCATCACCAGGTTCTGGTTGAAGAACCCCAGAGTTTGCCTGCTCGGGGTGGCGGTGAGCCCGATGACGAAGGCGTCGAAGTACCTCAGCACATCGCCCCATACGCTGTAGATGGAGCGATGACACTCGTCGACGATGATGACGTCGAAGAACTCCGGTGGAAGCTTGGGGTTGTACACGATCGGCACCGGGGGCTTTCTGAATGCCCCTGCACCTTCATACGAGGACCGTTCCTCGTCCTCCTCGGCGAGCTCAGGCTGGTTGGTCAGGATCGAGTAGAGGCGTTGAATCGTCGTGACGATCACCCGGTTGACCGGGTCGAAGTGGTTCTTGCGCGGGAAGGCGAGGTTGTAGAGCTTGTCGAAGGTGTGCCGTTCGTCAGCGGGTTGGAACTGCTGGTACTCCTTGATGGTCTGCGTGCCGAGGTTGGTGCGATCCACCAAAAAGCAGACGCGGCGAGCACCGGCGTGCTTGATCAGCCGGTAGCTGATGTTGGCCGCGGTGAAGGTCTTGCCCGAGCCGGTGGCCATCTGGATCAGCGAGCGGGGCCTGCCCAGCTTCAGAGATTTTTCAAGTTGCTCAATCGCGATGTGCTGCTTGGGCCACAACCCTTCCGAAGGCACCGGCGGCATCTCGCGCAGCCCTGCGCGGAGGGGCTTGTCCGCCTGCC
>CAYVVX010000206.1:0-1865 GCA_964455315.1 uncultured Planctomycetales bacterium
TCAAGGTGGCCGGCACCCAGCGGGGCATCACCGGCGTCCAGCTCGACCTGAAGGAGCGCCAGGTCTCCCAGGAAACCATTGTCCAGGTGCTCCAGCGGGCCCGGGAAGCCCGTCTGAGCATCCTCAAGTCCATGCTCAGCGCCCTGCAGCGGCCGCGTCCGGAGATCAGCCCCTTCGCCCCGCGGATCTTGACGATCAAGATCAATCCTGAGAAGATTGGTGCGGTGATCGGACCGGGCGGCAAGGGCATTCGAGGCCTGGAAGCCGCCACTGGTGCCAGTATCGATATCGAGGACGACGGCACGGTGACCATTTCCTGCCTGGAGATGGTCGGAGCCGAGAAGGCCCGCGATATCATCGAGCAGATCTCCCAGGGGGTGAAGCTCGGGAAGATTTACAACGGCCGGGTCACCAGCGTGAAGGACTTCGGTGCGTTCATCGAGGTCGCCCCGGGGCAGGACGGTCTGTGCCATATCAGCGAACTGTCCGACGGGTATGTCAAGTCAGTCGGCGACGTCTGCCGGGTAGGCGATGAATTGCGGGTGAAGGTGATCCTGATCGACGATCAGGGGCGCGTGAAGCTGAGCCGCAAGGCCGTGATGCTCGAAGAAGCGGCCGAGGGCAGCAACTCCTGACGCGCGGGTCGTCGCCGGCCACCTGAACCCGGGAAGTTGAACATCATCGGCGTGGACGGGTACACCGACAGGTGTGCCCGCCGCGCCTGTTGCATGTCCGCGAGCGCCCCTTTTTGAGCATGTCCGGGCGAACGCGGCGTGAGGCGCAGCATTGCGACCTCCCCATCATTTCTTGGTTCCTGGGGTTCGTCGGAGGCGACTGCGATGACCACCGGCACGGTTAAGTGGTTCGACAGTAAGAAGGGATTCGGATTCATCAAGGGCGAGGAGGACGGGAAGGATATCTTCGTCCACTACTCCAGCATCGAAGGCGACGGCTTCCGCAGCCTCAAGGACGGCGAGCCGGTCGAATTCGATCTGGTCGAGTCGGACAAGGGCCTGCAGGCTCATCACGTCCGCCGCGCCGCGGCGACGGCCTGAGCCTGCCTTCTCCCGGCCGCGACCGTGAGGAAGCGGTCGCCGCGATGCCGCTTCGCCACCGGCGCGATCCGGTCCCCCCGGGGAATCCGCAGGCCCGCCGATGATGTCACGGGGGCCGCCATCCGCGAACGACCCTTCATGCCCACGGGACGTTCCCGCTATAATCCAGCGCTCAGCCGCGAGCGAGTTTCCCACGGCGTCCCAGGAGTCCGGTTGTCCGCGCATGAGCGAACAGGCTTTCATCCTCATTCTCGAACCCGAGGCGGCTTCCGGTGAGGAGATCGCCGGGAGCCTTCGCGAGCGCGGGCACTTCCCCAGGGTGGCCACCACCGCCGAAGAAGCCCGGGAGAGCATCCGCGAGCGGCGCCCCGACGTGATCGTGGTGGACACTTCGGCGCTGCCCAACGGCAAGGGCGGCGAGCCGCTGACCGAATACCGCCGACTGGCCCCCGACGCGGAGATGATCCTGCTGACCGATCAGGCCGCCACCGCCCTGCGCGACACCCGGCCCGCATCGCTGCGCATCTTCGACAGTCTCAGCAAGCCGCTGGACTTCGAGGCGGCGTCCAAGGTCATCGACCTGGCCGCCCGCCAGGCCCGGCACAACCGCGACCAGCGGCTCCTCTCCGAGCAGGCCCAGAGGCGCGTGGAGCTCGACGGCATCGTCACCGTCAACCCGAAGATGGACCGGCTGCTGCGCACCCTGCAAGTATACCCCGACCGCCCGGGGCCGCGGGTTACGCCCGCGCGGGTCGCGCGCGCCTGGGCGCACTGGACTTCCGGCTACGCGCAGGACCCGGCCGAGATCCT
>CAYVVX010000206.1:1875-8254 GCA_964455315.1 uncultured Planctomycetales bacterium
AGGAGCTCGCCGCCAGGGCCATCCACAACCACTCCCCCCGCAGGCAGAAGAACTACCGGGCCATCAACTGCGCCGGCTTCAACGAGAACCTGCTGGAGAGCGAGCTCTTCGGCCACGTCCGCGGCGCGTTCACCGGCGCGGTGGCCGAGCGCAAGGGCATGTTCGAAGTGACCGACGGCGGGACCATCTTCCTCGATGAAGTCGGCGATATGCCCGCCACCATGCAGGCCAAGATGCTGCGCACGCTGGAGAACGGCGATATCCAGCCGGTCGGCTCAAGCGACGTGCGGCGGGTGGACGTGCGGGTGATCGCGGCCACGCGGCGCGATCTGCGGGCCATGGTGGAGAAGAACGAGTTCCGCGAGGATCTCTTCTACCGGCTCAACCAGGCGTCGCTGCGGCTGCCGCCGCTGCGTGAGCGGCGCGAGGACATCCCCCTGCTGATCGACCAGTTCATTCAACAGGCCGCCAGGACCCATCGCCGCGAGGTCGATTCGATCACGCCGGAGGCGGTCCGCCGGCTGACCGGCTACCAGTGGCCGGGCAACGTCCGCGAGTTGCGCGGCGTGGTCGAACAGATGGTCGTCCTTACCGAGCACACCCGGCTGGACGTGGAGGATCTGCCCGAGCAGGTGCGCGGAACCACCGACATCGTGCTGGCCTCGAACCCCTCGACGGCCGGGCTGACCATGGAGCAGATGGAAAGAATTCACATCGCCAACACGCTGAAACTCACAGGTGGAAATCGCGAAAAGACGGCGAAAATCCTGGGCATCGGGGCCCGCACGCTGTACCGCAAACTGCGCGAATACGGATTGCAGTAAAGACGGCTCGGCCATGATGGCTTAGATCCGCAGGCGCACCTTCGCTGAACCTGGGTGGCACGATCAGGTGTACCCGCCTGGCCGTGGCGATGGTGGACAGTCTCGCGTGTTTGCCACGGCCTGATGGGGACATCAGACCGTGCACCCGTCGCTCCCATTCTCCCCTCGCACGCGAGAGGGCTCAACAGCAGCACCTGGCTCTGCGAAGATTCGATGAAGCCGCGGGCGGGCGTCTTGCCGCCTGAACAGGTGCTGCGTAACATGGTGAGCCGATGACCCCGGCGCGCCGAAGTCCGGCCGGAAGGAGCCTGTCCGAGTTACCGGCTGGTGATCAGACGCGAAGCTCATGGTGAAGCACCTGGTGATGGATGACGACGGCACCGTCCGCCCGGCGGTGACGTACGCGGTAATCGGTCTGGTGGTGGTGGTCGGCGGCTGGTTCGCGTGGCGGGCGTTCACATCGGATTCGGGCCCGCTGGAGCGCGGTCTCAAGTGTACAGATGACAGTTGTGGGTACGCGGTGAAACGGGAGCTGAAAGTCGGCGAGTCGATCCCGGCGAATTGCCCCCAGTGCGGCAAGCCGACGCTGGTGCCAACCCGCCCGTGCCCCAACTGTGGAACGCCGGTGATACTGAACGACTACCGCGGGCTGGCACCGCCGACGAAGTGCCCCAAGTGCGGCCAGGAGGTCTGGCATGGCATGTGACGGCATGCGCATCAGGAAGGCCGGGTTCACGCTCATCGAGATCCTGGTGGTGGTGGCGATCATCGCCCTGCTGATCAGCATCCTCCTGCCCTCGCTGCAGGCCGCCATGGAACAGGCCCGCGAAGCCAAGTGCAAGGCCAACCTGAGCGGAGTTCTCAAGGCCGAGTCCGCCTACCAGACGTCCAACCGGGAGTGGATCCCGGGGGCGCCGATGACGACGGGGGCGTTCATCATGAACACCGGCGGCGTGTGGACACCGGCCGTCCAGGGCTTCGATAAGAAGGCCGTCGAATGGTACGACTACGCCACGCCGCTGCGGGCCCTGAACGAGAAGCTCCCCGTGGTCACCAACGCCGACGCCCTGGCCATCCGCAAGCGGTTCTACCGTGATGCCGTCGAAGGCATGTTCGAGTGCCCCTCGAATTCAAACACTTCGGTGGCTTACAACGGCTTTACGGACACGAAAGGCGCGGCCGTCGCGGGCTGGCCGGTGATCAAGGCGACGAGCTACCTGAGCATGTGGAATATTGTGCGGGCCGGGTCGAGCACGTATGGCTCCGTGCTGGGCCGGGGCGTGCAAAGTCCCTGTGACATTGCCCAGTCCTCGAGCTGCGTCGATGGACAGATCGCCGTGCCGACCGACTACGTGCCGCGCCACGACCGGCTCGGTGTCGAGAGCCTGAAGGTGTTCGTCGCCGATGGCACCCGTTTCGTGGATTGCAGCGCGGCGGTGAAGATCGACTGCCCCGAGTCCCAGATCAGCCTCGATTACAACATGGTCCCGCGGGCCACCAAGGGTTTCCTCGCCGCCACTCCCCCTTCCACGGCCAACATCGGCTCCGGCAGCAATGCCAGCCGGGAGTACACCACCGGCCGGAAAGTCTCCTACCGCCACGGCAAGCAGAACCGGATGAGCGCCGCCTTTTTCGACGGCCACGTCGAGTCGCTGCTGGTCAACGTCGAAGGCAAACAGGACAGCGGCGGCGGCTTCACCGGTCCGGCGGTCCATCCCAAGTACTACTACCCCAGCGGCAGCACCATCGTGGATCCGAGCGAACTCCACATGGCCAACCTGTCGCCGAACCTGACCCTGCCTTGAACCGGGGAGCCCCCGCTGCCTGGCGACCGGCACCGGGCGCCGCGTCTCGACCTGGCCCGGGCGATTCCCCCCGGGCCGGGGATTGGGGTTGACAGGGACGGGCGGCGGATTACAGTATCGTCCACGCCGCTGCGGAGTCGAACGCGGACTCATCCCGCGGCGGCGCACGCGGCAGACCTGCCCGCAGCGCTCTGGCGGCATGAGCCGTCAGGCACCTTCCAAGGAGAGGCATCCGTTTCAGCACACGGCCTGGCACAACAGGCAACCCTTACCCGAGACAGGAGACCAGCGGTGGTACACGCAAAGGCGGAGAGTGGCCCGAGGCGGCGCGGCAGTTCCCTTTTCCTCGGGCTCTGCATCGTGGCGGCCACGGCGATGGTCACCGGCTGCGGCGATAAGAACGCCCACCCGGTGGAACTCGGCTACGGCAACCGGGGCTGGACGCAGATCCAGTTCTACGCCCCGCCGGGCGCGGCCGTGACGGTGCGGGCGTGTGACGCGGCACGGACCCACCAGGTGGCCGAGTACGGGCCGTTCGACAACCGCCTGGAGCAGTCGCCCGAGCAGTTCAGCGTGTTCAACCTGGCGCCGGGCAGGTACGAGTTCAAGTACACCTCCGCCCCGGGCCTGCCGGGGGTGAGCGTCTACGGCGAGCTGGTGATCCGCAACGCCAACAGCCACGAGGCGCGGGTCTTCCAGCGACGCTCGTTCGTGCCCATCGCCCTTCCGTCGGAGTACTACCAGCAGGTCGAGATCAACGGCGACGAGATCTTCCCCTATCGCGGCGAGGGCTTCCGCACCGCCATCGACAGCTATGACCTGACCCGGCTGCGCACCGGCGACGTGATCGAGAAGGTCATCGTGGTCGCCGACCTGGAGAAGGCCGAGAAGTGCCGCAAGGATCTCGAGCAGGACGTGGCCGTCTACGAGCGCAAGCAGGAATATGCCGACGCCCGCTTCCGCAACGCGTACCTCGATTTCCAGATGGACGTGGACGATCCCGTGTCGAACATGTTCGGGACCGACAAGAAGTTCATCAAGTGGGAAGAGGAGCGGAGAGAGGCCGACCAGGAACTCAAGGAGCGCCAGGACAAGCTGCGCCGGACCAAGGCCCTGCTGCGCAGCGACCACGTGCTGACCCGCAAGGGGCAACTGGTGCTGGCCACCGAGGAAGTGATCGAGCCGCACCGCGACGCGGTCAAGGCCGCGGAGGACATCGGTGAGGTGCTGGTGGTCATGCGGCTGGGCGGGCGGCACATGCACTGGGGCAACCCGGCCCAGGAAGTCGCCGCCGGACAGCCCTGACCTGGTTGGCGAAGGAATGGATTCGCGTGCCGCAACTGGTTCACAAGGATTCCGGCGGCGCAGGGACGCCGCCGCGGAGGATGCACATGAGACCATCGCTTTGGACCCGCCTGGCACTGACCGGCCTGGTCGTGACCGCGGTCGGCTGTCAGCACGACAAGAAGATGCAGAAGACCACCCTGCACGACGTCTCCAATGAGCCGCCGGCACATCTGAATCTGCCGCCGGGCTTCGCTCCGCTGAAGATGTTCGGGAGCGGCGGCAGTTACGGGAGCTGGCCGCAGTACATCGTGTCCGAGCGGGACAACATGGTCATGACCTACGTACCGACCCAGACCTTCATGATGGGCGGCGGCACCGGACCCGACGAAGTGCCGGCCCGGCAGGTCACCGTCAATCACTTCTATATCGACCTGCACGAGGTGACCAACATCCAGTACCACAGGTACCGCCTGGCGTCGGGCAAGGGCGCCTGCGACCACGCCGGCCACCACCATCCCGAGGAGGCCTACGACCAGCAGATGGCCCGCTCCCCGCAGGAGGTCGCCCTGGCCATGCTGGAAGTCGACCATGACATGAAGGCCTCCGCGAAACCTTCGAAGGACAAGGACTTCTACAAGGACTACTGGCAGCCGGGGCTCAACAACGACCATCCGGTCCGCAACGTCTCCTGGCGGGAGGCGTGGAGCTACAGCAAGTGGGCCGACAAGGTGCTGCCCACCGAGGCCCAGTGGGAAGCGGCCGCTCGCGGCAGCGACCGCCGCATTTACCCCTGGGGCAACGGCGAGACGGTCGAGCAGACCCGCTACCTGTTGAACTGCAAGACCAGCCGTGAGGATTTCGACGGCTATGAGTACACGGCGCCGGTGATGAACTACGCGGCCGGGGTGAGCCCGGTGGGCGCGTTCAACATGAGCGGAAACGTCTGGGAGTGGACGGCGGACAATTACGACCCTGGTCGCTACGCCTATCCCAGCAGTGAGGATCCGCCCAGCGAGCTGACCCGGGGCACCATGCCCTTCGGCGATGCGAGCTACCCCAACTCGTTGAACAAGGAGGTTCGCGGTACGCGGGTGGGGCCGATGCGCGGGGATGAACGGACCATCCGCGGCGGCTCGTTCGCCGATCCGGTGGAGCTGTGCCGGGTGGACGCCCGCGACTCGGCGCGACCCGACAGCCACCTGTACAACGTCGGATTCCGTTCGATCCTGCCGCTGCCGCCTGAGACCGGGCGCTGATCGACGATCGACGTTCGATCCCATAATGCCGACCCATGATGAAACCCCCGCTTTGACGGGGGCTTTTCTTTGGCCGGAGCAACCCCGGTTACCGGACGCGGGCCGCGATCGAAGCGGAGCCGGTGGCGGCCGGCGCGACCGTCCATCGCGGCCATCCAAGCAAACTCATGCCGGTATCAGAGCTTTCCGGGGGTGAGGATCACCAGCAGAGGTTGGCCGAACGGCTCGGTAACGCCAACGTGAGCCGAGCTCTTACCGGACGCCCATTATTTGATAACAATATCAAGAACCGCCTTGACGTGAGCCCCCCGGCCGGAGATAATCGGGGGTACAGGAGCGGGAAGTACGAGCCTCATATTCTGGTCAGACGAGGCGGTTCGGTTCTGTGCCTCCCGTTCATGGCGGATCTGCCGGGAAAGAACAAAACGGAGGATGGAAGGAGGACGCCCCTCTTTCTTACGCTCGGTTTTCTCAATTCACCCGGTACGATCACAACTTGATCCGGAAACATCGGGGGAGAATGGTTCTCCCCGTTACCACATCAGGGTTTGGAGTCAAGGTTTACCTGAGGAGGAAACCCATGAGGCATCTGATCGCAAGCGTGGCCATGCTGGCCCTCGTCGTCGCCCCGGCGTCGGCGAATTTCATCACCGACGGCGACTTCGAGGCGCCCACCGGCGCGGCCTGGACGCACGCCGGCGCCGGCTGGGGCAGCAACTATGCCCCCAGCACGTCGGCCACCCCGGCCGGCGCGGGCGCCGAGTCGGCCCGGCTGGCCTGGACCGGCGGCAGCGGCTCGGGCAGCCAGGCCCTGCTGCAGACCTTCACCGTCCCGGCCGGCGTGAACGCGCTGGATATTTCCTGGATGTGGAAGACCGTCAAGGGCGGCTCGAACGGCTGGTACGAAGTCCTGCTGCTCAACGGCACCGGCGGCTCCTGGGACGGCCCCGCGGCCGGCGAACTGATCGCCAAGGAAGAGTACGGTTTCGGCCCTGACACCACCAACGCCAACTGGCACGCCGGCTCGGTGCTCGCCAAGGCCGTCACCCCCGGCGGCACCTACACCATCGGCATCAAGACCGGCGGCTCGCCCGCCAACGGCAACCAGGGCTGGTTCGACAACGTGGTTGTCACCCCCGAGCCCGCCACCGCCGCCCTGCTGGCGCTGGCCGGTCTCCCGCTGCTGCGTCGTCGTCGTCATGCCTGA
>CAYVVX010000207.1:0-3621 GCA_964455315.1 uncultured Planctomycetales bacterium
ATGCGGCGCAGGTCGGGATGGCCGGCGAAGCGGATGCCGAACATGTCCCAGACCTCGCGTTCCATCCAGTCGGCACCGACCCAGACGCCGACGACGCTGGGCACCTCGGGCTCCGGGTCGTTGACGAACACCTTGATCCAGAGCCGATGCTCGAGGGAGAGCGACAGCAGCGAATAGACCACGCCGAAACGGTCGCGGGCCCTGGGGAAGTTGAGGTAGTCGACGCAGGTGAGATCGACGAGCTGCTCGAACCGGGTCCGCGGGTCGTCGCGCAGGAAGGTCATCACCTCGATCAGCCGCGACGCCGGCATGGTCACACAAATCTGGTCGGACGGCCCCTTCGCGTTGACCACCAGCGGCGCCGGGGCGAACGCGACATCGGGAAACCGCTCGATGAGGGCATCGATCGCCTGTTGTGTGGACATCCTTGAAAACCCTTCGCCTTCCGGCCACGCCCCGGCCTACCGCCCCGCGACAATCCTGTCCCGGTCGAACGGCGTGGTCACGTCGTAGGTCGGCTCCACCACCAGTCCGTAACCCTTGCCGCGATCGCCGCTGGAGCGGACGCCGTCGCGCTCGACGATCCGCTGGATGGCCATCACACCCTCGATCAGCGTCTCCGGCCGCGGCGGGCAGCCGGGCACGTACACGTCCACCGGCAGGAACTGATCCACGCCCTGGACCACCGCGTAGGTATCGAACACGCCGCCGGTCGAGGCGCACGCGCCCATGCTGATCACCCACTTCGGCTCGCACATCTGCTTGTAGATCCGCTGCAGGACCGGCATGGTCTTGATGGCCACGCGCCCCGCACAGATCAGCAGATCCGCCTGGCGCGGGCTGAAGCGCATGGCCTCGGCGCCGAAGCGGGCGATGTCGTAGCGGCTCGCGCCGGTGGCCATCACCTCGATCCCGCAGCACGCCGTGGCGAACGGCAGCGGCCACAGCGAGTTCTTGCGGCACCAGTTCACGCCGTGCTGGCGGAAGAAGTCCACCAGCGATTGCAGCCGGGTGGTGGCGATGTCATCGCCGCCCATGGTGTGCGGGGCGTAGGTATGTTTCTCAGCCATGAAATCGGCTCGCAATCATCCGCTCCTGCCGCACCGGCCCAGAGCCGGTGCTCACTTCGAAAGCTGAAACGCCTTCCGCCGCCACGCGTACACGTACCCCACCAGCAGGATGGCGACGAACACCACCACCGCGCCGACCAGGTAGGCCTTGTCGTAGCTCTCCCCGCCGACCACCACCGGCTCGCCCTTGACGCCCGCGTCATGGAACAGCGGCGCCCACGGCCAGAGGAACACGATCTCGACGTCGAACAGCAGGAACAGCAGCGCGTAGAGGTAAAACTGAACATTGAACCGCCGGCGGGCGTCGCCGATGGCCGGCATGCCCGCCTCGTAGGTGTCGTCCTTGACCGGACCGCTGCGTTTGGGCCCGACCACGTGGGTCAGCACCATGATCAGCCCGGCGGTCGCCATCATCGCGACGACCAGAATCAGGATCGACGCGTAGGGATGCGCCGCCAGCAGGGGCATCGCCGGCATACCGCTCAGGGAAGGCACCATCACCGAGATCATCTCCACCCGGGCGCCGGTCGACCGCCAACGCCCGGACCCGCGGACACCCTGCCCGCGGTCCGCACCGGCGTGCGTCGCCATTCCGACCCGGGGAGACTATACGCAACCGGCGGTCAAAGTTCAAGAAATGTTTCACAATGTCAATCGACAGGCCGCGACCCCGGGCGGCATGCATCATGAGGACCGCGTCGCCCGTCTATTCCACCGTCACGCTCTTGGCGAGGTTGCGCGGTTTGTCCACGTTGCAGCCGCGGAGGACGGCGGCGTGGTAGGCGAGGAGCTGCAGCGGAACGACGGTGAGCATGGGCTGAAGCGGCTCGGGCACGGGGGGCACCCAGAAGACGTGCTCGGCGAGCTGGGTGATGGTGGTGTCGCCCTCGGTGGCGACGGCCAGGATCTTGCCGCCGCGGCTGCGGACTTCCTCGATGTTGCCCAGCACCTTGTCGTATTGCTGTCCCTGGGTGGCGATGAACACCACCGGCATGCCCTCGTTGATGAGGGCGATGGGCCCGTGCTTCATCTCGGCGGCGGGCATGCCCTCGGCATGGATGTAGCTGATTTCCTTGAGCTTCAGGGCCCCTTCCAGGGCGGTGGGGTAGTTGTAGCCGCGGCCCAGGAACAGCCAGTTCTCGCGGTCGACGTACTTCTCGACCACGTCGCGGATGGCTTCGGACTGGGTGCAGATGTCCTCGACCTGCCGCGGGATGCGGTCCAGGGCCTGGATGAGCCCGTGGGCGTCGGACTGGGAGAGGAAGCGGCGCCTACCGAGCTGGATGGCCATCATGGTCAGGACGGCGAGCTGGGAGGTGAAGGCCTTGGTGCTGGCCACGCCGATCTCGGGGCCGCAGTGGAGGTAAACACCTGCGTGCGCCTCCCGGGCGATGGTGCTGCCCACGGAGTTGACGATGCCCAGCGTGAGGGCGCCCTTCTCCCTGGCTTCGCGCAGGGCGGCCAGGGTGTCGGCGGTCTCGCCGGACTGGCTGATGGCCAGGATGACGGTGCCGTCCTCGATCAGCGGGTTCTTGTAGCGGAATTCGCTGGCGTACTCAGTCTCGGCGGGAACCTTGGCGATGTCCTCGAAGAGGTATTCGCCGACCAGCCCCGCGTGCCAGGCGGTGCCCTGGGCGGTGAAGATGATCCGCCTGGCGCGGGCCAGGTCGCGGGCGTAGTTGACGATGCCGCCCAGGTGAATGGTGCCCTCGCGGACGTTCAGACGCCCGCGCAGCGTGGTGGCCAGCGACTGGGGCTGCTCGAAGATCTCCTTGGCCATGAAGTGTTCGTGCCCGCCGAGCTCGATCTGCTCGAGGGAGAACTCCACCTCGTGGACATCCTTGGTGACCGGTACGGCGTCGAGGGTCATGGTGCGGAAGCCTTCGCGGGTGAGCACGGCCATCTCGCCGTCGGAGAGGTACACGACCTGGGCGGTGTGCTCGATGATGGCGGCGGCGTCGGAGGCGACCACGTACTCGTCATCGCCGACGCCGATGATCAGCGGGCTGCCCTTGCGGGCGACGACGACGCGGTCGGGCTCGTCGGCGGAGATCACGGCGATACCGTAGGTCCCCTGGATATCATGCAGGGCGTCGCGGACGGCCTGTTCCAGGTTGCCGTCGTAGAAGTGGCCGACCAGGTGGGCCAGCACCTCGGTATCGGTCTCGGTGACGCAGGTGATGCCCTGCTGGCCAAGGAATGTGCGCAGGGCGCGATAGTTCTCGATGATGCCGTTGTGAACCAGGGCGATGCGCCCGCCGAGCGCGGCGTGGGGATGGGCGTTGTTTTCGGAAGGGGCGCCGTGCGTGGCCCAGCGGGTGTGGGCGATGCCCACGGTCGCGGGCGAAGCGGTGCCTTCGAGCCTGGCTTCGAGCGTGCTGATCCGCCCGACGGAACGGGTGATCTCGACGTTGCCCTTGTTGAGCAGGGCGACGCCGGCGGAGTCGTAACCGCGATACTCCAGGCGCTTGAGCCCTTCGAGAAGAATGGGCTGCACGCGCTTAGGGCCGATATAACCGACGATTCCACACATCGCGAGGGGCCTCCTCCC
>CAYVVX010000207.1:3631-3858 GCA_964455315.1 uncultured Planctomycetales bacterium
CCTCCCGCGCCGGTCGCCGGCGGGGGTTCGTTCTGAGCGTAGATCTGCTGGATTATCGACTTCCTACGCAGGGCAATCAATCTAGTTCAGCGGCACTCGAAAGGGGGTCGCTATTCCCGCCCATCGCCGCCGCGATGGCGGGGGAGCGGTTGCCGGAAGCCCGCCCCCACGGCAGGGAGTCGGAAAACGCCGTCGGAGTGCTGAAAACATGGCCGTTTTTGACCGGC
>CAYVVX010000207.1:3868-6412 GCA_964455315.1 uncultured Planctomycetales bacterium
AGGGCCGGTTTGGGAGAGCGGAGATGCAGCCAGTTCGGTGGTGGTTCCCTGGGATCATTCTGCTGACATGGAGCGCCGTCGCCCGGGGCGACGGGCCGCCGGTATTGATGGCACCGGCGGTGGAAGCGGTCCGCGCGCCGGGGGCGGGCGGCGGCTCCGCGCCGGTGACCCTGGATCGGGCGGTCCTGGGCGATCTGGCAGCGGGACGGCTGACCCGGGCAGCGGTGCGGCTCCCCTCGGGGCGGCTGGCGCTGATGAAGGTGCGGCAGGTTCGCGAGGCGGGGTCCGGCGGGCGAACGATCGCGGGGATGTTCGAGGACGACAGCGGATACGCGGTGCTGCTCGACGGCCCGTCGGCGTGCGGGGTGGTGCATGTGAATGGGGAAGGCGATTTCGAGCTGGCGGCGCAGCCGGACGGGACGCATCTGTGGCAGCCGGCGGTCGCGGCGGAGCGCGGCTGTACGCAGATGCCGATGGAGGAAGCCCTGGCAGGCGGACCGGAGGCGCTGAAGCGGCCGGGTGCGGAAACGCTGGAGGGCGACGGTCCCGCCGGGCCGCTGGCGCCGGGGAACTGCCCGTACGCGAAGTCGCCGCTGGCCGGCTACCTGGCCGACGACGGCTCGACCGTGGACGTGATGGTGTATTACACGCCGCAGGCGGTAAGCCAGGCGGGCAGCGTGGCGACGCTGGAGTCGCGAATCGACATCGCCACGGCGACGGCGAACATGCTCTTCGCCAACAGCAACATTCCGCTGCAGGTACGCATCATCCGCAAGGCACCCATCGCCTACACCGAGAACGGCACCGGAACGGTGGACCTGGTCCGGCTGACCGAAACGGCCGACGGCTGGATCGACCATGTGCACCCGGAACGGGACACGTACGGGGCGGACATCGTGAGCCTGTGGGTGCGCGATCTCGGCGACGGCGGGCAGGCGTTCCTGGGGTATGCGGAGGCACCGCTGGACGACGGGCGCTACGGCTTCATGGTCATGCGCCAGGACAACTACGCCTTCGAGACCTTCGGGCATGAGCTGGGACACAACCTGGGCTGCCAGCACGACCGGGCCAACATGAACGGGCCGGGGTTCTATGCCTACTCGCACGGGTATCGCCAGCCATGCACGCAGCCGTGCACGCCGAACAAGACAGTGATGGCGTATCCGCCGGGCACCACGGTCCCGTACTTTTCCAGCCCGGACGTGATGTACGCGGGGCAGCCGCTGGGCGGGCTGGACGAATTCGGATTGCCCTGCGACAACCGGTTGACGATCCTGAACCTGAAGTTCACGGTGGCCAACTATCGGCCGAGCACGGTGACGCCCGCGCCTCCGTCACGGCTGTACGTGGCGGCGGCGGCGCCGGGCGGGAGCGGGACGAGTTGGGGGACGGCGATCAACGACCTGCAGAAGGCGCTGGGACTCGCGGTGCGCTCGCGCGGCGCGGTGCAGGAGATCTGGGTGAAGCAGGGGACGTATCGACCGGACCTGGGCACCGGCGATCGGCAATTCTGGTTCCGGCTGGTCAGCGGCGTGGCGGTGTACGGCGGATTCGCGGGGACGGAAACGAGCCTCAACCAGCGCGACCCCGCGGCACATCCGGTGATCCTGAGCGGCGACCTGGGCGTGCCGGCCGACGCGGCGGACAACAGCCTGCACGTGGTCAACGGGAACGACATCAGCGCGACCGCGCGGCTGGACGGCGTGCAGGTGCGTTACGGCAACGCCGACGGCATGTATGATCCGGACGCCACCGGCGGCGGCATGCTCAACCGCTGCGGGCACGCCACCATCGTCAACACCGTGTTCATGAACAACCAGGCCGGCTTCGGCGGCGCGGTGCACAACGGCGAGGGCAGCGGACCGACGTTCAGCGGCTGCCGGTTCGAGAACAACGAGGCCACCACGGCGGCGGGCGGAATGCTGAACGACAACAGCAGCCCGATGGTCAGCGGGTGCGCGTTCGCGACCAACCTGGCGCCGAATTCCGGGGCGATGGAGAATCGGTCCGGGAGCGTGCCGACGGTCGCGGACTGCACGTTCACCGGGAACGTCGCCAACTGGGGCGGCGCGGTGAGCAACTTCACGGCCAGCCCGACATTCACGGATTGCACATTCACCGGGAACATCTCGGCCAACGGCGGCGGCGGCATGATCAACGGCGAGTCCGCCAGCCCGGCCCTGACCCGATGCGACTTCGATCTGAACGACGCGGCCTTTGGCGGCGGAGTGTACAACCACACGCTGAGCAATCCACAGGTGACCGACTGCGCGTTCACGGAGAACACGGCCGTCAGTGGCGCCGGGATGTACAACTACAACGCTTCGCCGACGGTCAGCTCGTGCGACTTCGTCATGAACCACGCTGGCAACACCGGCGGAGGTTTGTACAACGTGGTCGGCAGCAGCCCGCGGATCGAGGGCTGCCTGTTCGACCGGAACGAGTCCGACTACCTCGCGGGCGGCCTGGCCAACAGCGCCAGCCCGGCGAAGGTGATCCGCTGCGACTTCGTGGGAAACACGGCGTACTACGGCGGCGGCGGAT
>CAYVVX010000207.1:6422-8235 GCA_964455315.1 uncultured Planctomycetales bacterium
GGCGGCGCGACGTATCTGAACTGCGGCTTCTTCGGCAACGAGGCGCAATGGGGCGGCGGCGGGCTGGAGATCGGCGACGGGAACACCCCGCTGCTGGTCAACACGGTATTCAGCGGTAACAGGGTTCCGGATGGTGATGGCGGTGGCGTCCGCTACGGATTCGACGCTGCGTTCGCGATGGTCAATTGCACGGTGAGCGGCAACATGGCCGCATACAACGGTGGCGGCATTTCCGGCAACACCACCAACCCGACGCTGACCAACACGCTGCTGTGGGGCAACAGCGACTTCACGGGAACAACGCAGGCCGGCCAGTTTTATCGCTACAGCGGCGCGCCGGTGTTCAGCCATTGCGGCGTACAGGGCTGGACCGGCTCACTGGGCGGCACCAGCAACAATGGGAGCAATCCCACTTTCGCCGATGCCAACGGCGCGGACAACCTGACCGGCACGCCCGACGACGATCTCACCCCCACGGCGGCGGCGGCGATCGATACCGGGCTTGCCTCTGCCCTGCCGGCCGATACGGAGGATCTCGACGGAGACGGGAACACGGCTGAACCGATCGCGCTGGACTACTCCGGCCAGCCGCGTCTCCTGGGCCCGGCCGTCGATCGCGGCGCGGTCGAGGCGGTACCGGCCATCCCGGGCGACTTCGACGGCGACGGCGACGTGGACGGCGACGACGCGGTGGTGCTGCGATCGTGCGCGACCCGCGATAAGGTGCCGCAGAACGCGCCCGGCTGCATCGACGCCCGGCTGGACGCGGACACCGACGTCGATCAGACCGACTTCGCGATCTTCCAGCGGTGCGTCAGCGGCCCCGGGCAGGCGGGCGATCCCGCCTGTGCGGGATAGCGGGCCGCGGCACAAGTCCTCCCTGCCCTCACGGCCAAAGGCCGCAATCCGCGTCCGGGGCGGGATCATCGCTGGCGTCGCCGGACACCTGGGCGTCCGCTGACAGGTGCTTCCGCACGCAAGCCCACCCCGCAATCGGAAACCTTCCGCCTTTACCCGGTCGGCGAAACTGACCGGGAACGCCACCATCCGAAAACCCACCCCGCGGATTATTCCCAGACCGGTTGCGGGTTTCACCGCGACTTGTCGCTTCTGATGGCGAGGCGATGGCAGCCGGTTGCCGGCAAACCGGGCTGACCAGTCGATTCCCTGATGGGATTCCTCCGGACATGGATGTCGAGCTTTTAAACCGTAAGTCTCGACGCCTGCACCGCGATCGAGACGGGTCTGAAAGTGAACGCCCTGGGCCTGTGTGCTCCAGGGTCTGAACCAGTGTCGAAAAACAGTCAACAAGCCTGAAAGGAGAATGAGTATGTTCAATCTTAATGGTATCCTCGGTAATCTTTTCGGTGGGCTCGGCGATGGCCTCATGGACAGCATCCTCGCCTGCTTCACCTCCCTGTTCACGGAACTGCTGGGCGGTATTTTCTCGGCATAACCAACCGGTCCACCCATCCATGACCGCAGTCGGCCCGGATGCAATCATCCGGGTCGACTTTTTGCATGCGCCCCCCCGGCGGTCACTGTGTGACCGGCCATAACGTGTTTCTGGGGCGCGAGACATGGGGGCCGCCCCTCAGCGCATGAAAGAGGCCCGCGGCATAGGGTACCGCGGGCCTCTGCTCCTGCTCATGTGCGACTGGGCTGATCGATCGATCACCGGCATGACGCCGATGCCACACCAGGTACAAATGCTCAGGCCATCCGGCGACGACGCAGGGTCACCAGGCCGGTGCCCATCACACCTACACGCTGTTCACCGAGCCCCACCACGAAGGCGTGGGCCGCCTGACCG
>CAYVVX010000208.1:0-2171 GCA_964455315.1 uncultured Planctomycetales bacterium
TGGCCCCCAGCAGCCCCAGCAGGTAGAGGAAAAACAGGGTCAGCAGGACGGCCATCACCGGCACGATCCACTGCAGATACTGCTGCGACTCCACCGGGGCGCTGGGCACGTCGCGGAGCACGTAGGTCAGCTTGTCCGCGATGCGGTCGATGACCTGCTGCTGCTGGGCCGGCGGCAGGGCGCCGGCGACATGCTCGGGCATGTTCTGGGCCATCATGTCCTTGAGCACGCGCGAGATGATCAGGGCTTCGGCCTCACCTTCGATCACCGGGACCTGCACCGCGTTGGTCTGCCCGGACTGAATCCGCGAGGCCAGCGCCCACGCGATCGGCTCGGTGAATCCCTTCATCATCCGGAAGACGAAATCCAGGATCGCCCAGGTCACCCACAGCGGGATCACGGTCAGCAGACCCGCGACGATCCGCGTCCGCAGCAAAACCCGCAGCGACGGCCACCAGCGCCGCTGGGACCGCTGTCCGGGGGGTTCACCGAGCTGGGAATTCGTCTCGCTCATGCCGGCCAGGCGTCAGGACAAGCCGCCCATCTCCATCTCGTGCAGGCTCTTGCCCGAAGCGACCATGGGATAGACATTCTCCTCGGCCTCGACGTGCACGTCCACGACCACCGGCCCGGGAGTGCGCAGCATCTCCTCGATCGCCGGGCGGACATCCTTGGCATCCCTGACGTCGATGCCGTGGCAGTTGAAGGCCTGAGCGACCTTGGCGAAGCTGGGGTTGATCATCTTCACCGCGGTGTAGCGCCGGTCGTAGAACAGCTCCTGCCACTGGCGGACCATGCCCTGGAAGTGGTTATTAAGGATCACCACCTTGGTGGGGATGTTGTACTCCGCCGCGGTGGCCAGTTCGTTGCAGGTCATCAGGAAGCTGCCGTCGCCGTCGATATCGATCACCGGCGTGTCCGGGCAGCCGACGGCGGCGCCGATCGCGGCCGGGAACCCGTAGCCCATGGTGCCGAGCCCGCCGGAGGTGATCATCTGCCGCGGCTTGCGCCAGCGGTAGAACTGCGCGGCCCACATCTGGTGCTGACCGACACCGGTGGTGATGATGGCGCCGCCCTGCGTCACCTGGCTGATCACGTCGATGACATGCTGGGGCTTGATGCTGCTCGACTTCGATTCGCCGTAGGTGAAAGGATGCCTGCTCTTCCAGTCGCGGATCTGTTCGAACCACGTAGTGCGTTCGCGGCGTTCGATCAGCGGCAGCAGGTCGGCCAGCACCGCCTTGGCGTCGCCGACCACGGGCACGTCCACGTCCACGGTCTTGCTGATGCTCGAAGGGTCAACGTCCACATGAATGATCTTCGCGTGCGGCGCGAAGGTATCGATCTTGCCTGTGACGCGATCGTCGAAACGGGCTCCCACCGCGATGAGCAGATCGCAAGCCTGAACCGCGAAATTCGCGTAGGCGCTGCCGTGCATGCCCAGCATGTGCAGGGTCAGGTCCGCGTCCGCCACTTCGTCGAACGCGCCCAGGCCCAGCAGGGTGGTGGTCACCGGAATGTTGCCCTTGCGGGCCAGTTGCCGCAACTCCTCGGAACCGCCGGAAGAAATCACCCCCCCGCCGACGTAGAGCACCGGGCGCTCCGCAGCGTTGATGGCCTCGGCCGCCAGCCGGATCTGACGCGGGTTGCCGGTGTAGCGCGGGCGATACCCGGGCAGATCCAGATCGGTTTGCGTCGGAACGTCCATCATCTTGGCCTGAACGTCCTTGGGCAGATCGACCAGCACCGGACCCGGCCGACCCGTGCGGGCGATGTGATACGCCTCGCGGATCACGCGGGGCAGGTCGTCGATGTTCCTGACCAGGGTGTTGTGCTTGGTGACCGGGCGGGTGACGCCGACCACGTCCGCCTCCTGGAAGGCGTCGTTGCCGATGGCCGCGGTGGCGACCTGCCCGGTCAGCGCCACCATGGGGATGCTGTCCAGGTATGCGGTCGCCAGCGCGGTGGTCAGATTGGTCGCGCCGGGTCCGCTGGTGACCACCGCGGTGCCCACCTTGCCGGTGGCACGGGAGTATCCGTCGGCCATGTGCCCGGCTCCCTGCTCGTGCCTGGTCAGGTAGAACTTGATCGGCGAGTGGTGCAGTACGTCGAAGGTGGGCAGGATGGCGCCGCCGGAATAGCCGAAGAGGACCTCGACGCCCTGCTCAATG
>CAYVVX010000208.1:2181-8222 GCA_964455315.1 uncultured Planctomycetales bacterium
CACGTCGTGAAGCACCTGGGCGCCTGATTTCCGGACCGTGGAGGGAGCGGGTTGGGTCGATGCGGGCGCGGAGGCCCGAGCCTGGGGCTTGGTAGCCATGGTTTTCTCCTTTCCAATAGGTTGCCATGGGTTTCCGCCGCGGTTAAGCCATCACCACGACGGGGAGCACCACCGGCGTTCTCCGCCGGCCCCACCGCCACCCCACACGCGGGGGACGACAGCAGGACGCTCCTGGTATTAGGTTGTCACCGGGATCCGCGCGGCCCCGCCACAGGGGCGGAAGCTGCAGACACCGGCAGCAGGATTATCGTCACAATGGGCTCCAAAAGCAACCCTCCCTCGGCAAAAACCGTGCCGGGAAGCCGCCCCCCTACTTCACCCCGGTCAGCTTCAGGACGTAGGCGTGCATGCATGGCACCTGGTCCACGGTGAGCTGCGGGATGGTCACGGTCAGGCCCTCGGCGGCCATCTGGAACTTCAGCGGCTCCCTGACCCCCAGCATCATCACCCTGGTGTCCGCCCCCGCTTTGGGCGAGGCCAGGGTCAGCTCCCTGCCCGGCCATCCGTAGCAGACCGCGTACACCGCATCGCCCTTGCTGGTGTAGCGGATGCGCTCGCCCTCCTCCATCACCCGCCAGGCCTTGGTTCCGTAGATGGCCTCGCCGTTGACGTCGAGCCACTCGCCCATCTCCAACAGCCGCTGCTGCATGATCACCGGGATGCGCCCGTCGGCGGTGGGCCCGATGTCCAGCAGCAGGTTACCGCCGCGGCTGACCGTGTCCACCAGCAGCTTGAGCAGGTCGCCGACAGGCTTGTAGTTGAACACGTCCTCGTTGCGGTTGTAGCCGAAGGAGTTGCCCATTCCGCGGCACTCCTCCCACTTGTGGCTGGTGGAGTCGCCCATGGCGTGATGCTTGCCGTACTCGGTGGTGTAGAACCCGCCATGCACGCTGCGGCAGTCCTTGCCCCACCGGTCGTTGATGGCCACGTCATCCCTGACCGGCGACTCGTTGAACAGCCAGGTGAGGAACTCCCGGCTGCGCCACAGGTCGCTGGGATGCTCCCACTCGCCGTCCGGCCAGACCAGCGAAGGCTTGTACCGGATCACCAGGTCCTTGAGCTGCGGGATCATGTACTCGTCGACGTAGCGCTGGGGGTCGCTCTTGTAGATGGGGTTGAACCACTCGTAGAAGGAGAAGTAGAAGCCCATCTTGAGGCCCGCCGCCCGTACCGCCTCGGTCAGCTCGCCGCACAGATCGCGATGCGGACCGACATCGACGCTGTTCCAGTTCCAGCTCTCCGCGTTCGGCCACAGGCAGAACCCCTCGTGGTGCTTGCTGGTCAGCACGATGTACCTGGCGCCGGATCGCTTGAAGATGTCGGCCCACTGCCCGGGGTCGAACATCTCGGCCTTGAAGTCCTTGACGAAGTCCTGGTACTTGACCTTCTCGCCGTAGGTCTTCAGATGGAAGTCCCAGGTGACCGTGCTGCGATCCATCATGTCGTGCCAGTACCACTCGGCATAGCGGTCCTTGGGCCCCCAGGCGGGTACGGCGTAGAGCCCCCAGTGGATGAAAATGCCGAACTTGCCGTCGTCGAACCACTGCGGCGTCGGGCGGCTGTCCAGGGATTCCCAGGTGGGCTGGTACTTGTCCGCGGCCTGCACGGCGTTGCCGGCCAGAAGCAGCGCGCCAAGGCACCAGGTCGTCATGGGTGATCCCGTCTTGCGTCGCTCCGAGTCGTCAGTGGTCCCCATGTGCCGCTGTCTCCTTCGAGTGAGGGGGGTCCGCAGTCGGGGCGTACTATACCGCTGACCGTCGCCCGGCGGGAGCCCGCGGCCACGTTGAATTTGCATCCCCGCCTCCCTACCATCGCTCCATGCAGGCCGGAATTCCGCTACCAAGGGAGGGGCTTAGGATGAATCGTCCGTCCACGCTCGGCGAGCTCAAGTCCAGCGGTTACCAGAGTCGTTCCGTTCGCGACGAGATGCGCGAGAACCTGATCCGCAAGCTTCGCGCCGGCGAAGCGCTTTTCCCGGGCATTCTCGGTTACGACGAAACGGTCGTGCCCCAGATCGTCAACGCCATCCTCGGGCGCCACGACATGCTCTTCCTGGGGCTTCGCGGGCAGGCCAAGACGCGCATCCTGCGGGCCCTGCCGTCGCTGCTGGACGAGTACACCCCCACCGTCGCCGGCAGCGACCTGTGCGACGACCCGCTCCATCCGCAGTTTCGCCAGTCGCGCCTGATCGTCGCCGAGCGCGGCGACAACACCGAGCTGCACTGGGTCCACCGCGACGAGCGCTATCACGAGAAGCTGGCCACGCCGGACGTCACCATCGCCGACCTGCTGGGGGAAATCGACCTGGTCAAGCACGCCGAGGGCCGCTACCTGGCCGACGAATCGGTCATGCACTTCGGGCTCATCCCGCGAACCAACCGGGGGATCTTCGCCATCAACGAGCTGCCCGACCTGGCCCCACGCATCCAGGTGGGCCTGTTCAACGTGCTCGAGGAGCGCGACGTGCAGATCCGCGGCTTCCCGGTGCGGCTGCCGCTGGACATCTGCATGGTCTTCAGCGCCAACCCCGAGGATTACACCAACCGCGGGCGGATCGTCACGCCGCTCAAGGATCGCATCGGCTCGGTGATCCGCACCCACTATCCGCGCTCGGTCGAGGAGTCCCTGCGCATCACCCGCGAGAACGCCTGGGTCGAGCGCGGCGACGGAGCGGCCAGGGTCGTGGTGCCCCCGTTCATGGCCGGGATCGTCGAGGAGTTCATCCGCCTGGCTCGGACCAGCCCGCACGTCAACCAGCAGTCGGGTGTGTCGGTGCGGGCTTCGATCTGCGCCCTGGAGTCCATCATCAGCAACGCCGAGCGGCGGGCGGTGCTTGGCGGCGAAACCGCGGTCATGCCCCGCATCTGCGACCTGGCCCACGTCGACGCCGCCGTGCGCGGCAAGATCGAGCTGATGCTGGCCGAGGATGAGCAGGCCGAAGACAAGCTTATCACCGCCCTGCTCGGCGAGGCGGTCAAGAACGTGGCCGCCGATCACATCGACCTCGACAGGCTCGATCCGCTGGTGGACCAGTTCCAGGGGGGCAAGGTCAACCTGGAGGTGGGCGACGAGGTTCGCGCCGACGCGCTGGTCGAATCCGCCGGGCGAATCAAGGGGCTGCTGCCGGAGGCCCGGAAGTTCTGCCAGCGAATGGAACTGTCGCCGGAAGACCCCCAGGCGCTCGCCGCCGCGGTGGAGTTCCTGCTGGAATCCCTGTACGTCAACAACCGGCTCAGCAAGTACGCCTACCGCGGAAGCACGTTCTATAAGCACTGAGGTCAACATACCGGTTGACCGCGCCATTCACCCTTGTGCCGGCGGTTGCACGATCCGCAGGGCCGCGTTGCCGGACCCCAGGTGCCCACGTATAATGCCGCCGCCCTCCGAACATCGCGGACGGCTGGTGGAGCGTTCGGGCATGGCTTCAGGACAGCCCCGGGGTGTATCGCTGAAGGAAACCGCCGCCGCCCAACGGGTTCGCTACGCGCTGGACCTGCTGGCGACCGTCACCCATCGCGTGATCAGCCTGTTCGATGAATCCGGCGAACTCGTCGGCGGACCGGTCGCGGGGACTGCGCTGGCCAGGCTCATGCTCACCACGTCCGCCGGCCGGGACCACCTGATCCGGCTTCAGCTTGACGCCGCGCACGGCCGACCCGGTCCTGACGCCTCGACCGCGAGCGGTTCTCAGGAGGCGGACGTTGTCGTCGCCCCCGTGCTGGACGTTGAACAGGTGCTGGGCTTGCTGGTGGCGGGCGGTGACCCGCGGGCAAGCCTGACACCCGAGAACGGCGAGCGCTTCGCGGCCGACATCGGCATCCCGCTGGATGGGCTGCGTGACGCGGCGTCGCGCCCCCCCGCTCCGATGAGCTCCGCCGAGACCTTGCAGTTGTTGGAACTGACCGCGGCGCTGCTCGCGGAAGTCGCCACCCAGGACCGGGCGCTGCGCCTGCGCATCGAGGAACTGGGTGCGGTCTACAACATCGCGGCCCTGCTTTCCGGCACGCGCGATCTGCAGGACATCCTGAGCAAGGCGGCCCGCACCGTGTGCCAGGTGATGAACGTCAAGGCCTGCAGCATCCGCCTGCTGGACGAGGCCACCGGCTCGCTGACCATCAAGGCGGTTCACAACCTCTCGGCCGAATACCTCAACAAGGGCCCGGTCCGCGTACGCGAGAACCCCATCGACGCCTCGGCCGTGCGCGGCATGATCGTCCGCATCGCCGACGCCCCCAACGATCCGCGCACCCGCTATCCCGACCAGGCCCGCCGCGAGGGCATTGTCAGCGGGCTGGTCAGCGGCATGATCTACCGCGGCAAACCGGTGGGCGTGATCCGGGTCTACACCGGCGAGCCGCACGTGTTCAGCCCTTTCGAGGAATCCCTGCTGATCGCCATTGCCAGCCAGGCGGCCGCCGCCATCGTCAACGCCCGGCTGCTGGACGAGACCATCGAGGCGGAGCGCTACGCCCGCCAGATCGCCTATGCGGGCGAGGTCCAGCGGCGGATGATTCCCAGCACGCCGCCGCAACTGCCCGCCTTTGACATCGGCACCGTCTACCGCCCCACCTTCGAGGTGGGCGGCGACTTTTTCGACTTCGTGCACCTGCCCGGCGGGAACATGGGGGTCGCCGTCGCGGACGTGGTCGGCAAGGGTGTCCCGGCGTCGCTGCTGATGGCGTCCATGCGCTCGGCGCTGCGGGTGTACGCCTATTTCACCTACGACATCGACCGCATCATGGCCGAGGTCAACAAGCACGTCTGCCGCGAGACGACCATCGGCGAGTTCGTGACCGTGTTTTACGGCGTGCTCACGCCCGACGGGAAACGACTGACCTACTGCAACGCGGGGCACGATCCGCCGCTGCTGCTGCGCGGGGGCAAGCTCCAGGGACTTCGCGCCGGCGGCATGGTCCTCGGCGTGGACCCCAACGCGAAATTCGATCGCGGGCTGCTCCACCTGCAGTCCGGCGACGTGCTCTGCATCTACACCGACGGCACGGTCGAGGCCCTCAACTTCGCCGACGAGCGGTTCGGCCGGGAGCGGCTGGCCGCGTCCCTCCAGCGCTATGCCGATCAGCCCGCCCAGATGCTGGCCACCAACATGCTCTGGGACATTCGCCGGTTTCGCGGTCTCGCCGACCGCACCGACGACCTGACCATGGTCGTCATCAAGGTTCGCTGAGCACGGAATCTGCCCACTCACAAGACCACGCGGATCGCGTGCGCTCTCCCGATCTCCAAGCACGCTCCCGGGGTGCGCCGCGCTGCCGGATTGCGGAGCACAGTGCATTCAACGCCGGGCCGCGGTCGAAGGCCGTGCCGGACTTCCGCGGCCCCTTCGAGACCGGGAGCAGCCGGTCAAGCGGCACATGAAAATCGAGTAGGAGGGCGCCTTGCGGCGCCCGTCCTCTCACACCACCGGACGTACTCATCGTATCCGGCGGTTTCTACGCACGTTGTAACGCCGCGTACCTTTCGGTGAGGTTCAGCAGCCCCTGAGATTGGAACCACGCGAGGGACATGGCCTCGGCCGCCGGGGGGCTGCCAGCCATGCGCCACCAGCCCTTGCCGCTCCCGGCCAGTATCCAGGCCCGCCACTCGGGCACGCCCAGTTCCTGCAGGAAGTCGGCGATGGGCTTCGGGCGTTTCCGCTGTTTCAGACGCACGCAGCGGAGCTTACGGCGAACCCATTCGTCCATCCGCTGGAGGTGGCCCCGACATTCCGCGTAGCGGTAGTAGGTCACCCGGCCGGTCAGGAACGCGTTGAGCTCGCCGATCATTTCCCGCAGACTCAGGCCGCGGTTCCGTCGCGTGATCTGACGAATCCGCTCCTTGGCTCGCTCCAGGCTTTTGGGAGCGATGCCCATGCGTCCCCCGCCCAGGAGCCGGTGCCCGAGGAACTTGCGTTCGCTCACGTGGGCTGCCGCACTCTTGTCCCGGTTCACGCGAAGCCGGAGTCGTTTCTCCACGAACGTGAC
>CAYVVX010000209.1:0-5641 GCA_964455315.1 uncultured Planctomycetales bacterium
CTTGACCACCGACTCGCCGCGGGCGGCGGCGGCGGGCCAGGCCGCCGGGGCGTTCATCGTTGAGCGGCCCCCGCATCTGGCCGGTGACTCGGCGACCACGCAGGACGCCGCCCGGCATGCCCTGGAAACGTACGAGCAGGCTTCCGGCGAGGAGGCCGGCGTCATCGTGGTCCTGGGCGGCAACGTGCCGATTCGCGAAGATGGGCTGATCGACCGGTGCATCGACCGGCTGCTCGGAACCCGCTGCGATTCGGTGCAGACGGTCGCGCCGGTGGGCAAGCATCACCCGGACTGGATGTACCGCATCGACGACGGGCACATGAACCAGTTCCGCCCCAACAACATCGTCCGGCGGCAGGATCTCGAGCCGCTGTACTGCCTCGACGGGGCGGTGGTGGTGGTTCGCCGCGAACTGCTGCTGTCGCCGGAGACGGCCGCCAACCCGACCGCGTACCTGGGCCAGGACCGCCAGGCGGTGATCCAGGAACAGGCCAGCGTCGACATCGACACGCTCGAAGATTTCTACCAGGCCGAAGCCATGATCCGCGTGCGCAACGAAGCGGTCTTCCTGGATACGCCCAGCGCCGGGTCGCGGCGGCCGGCGTTTACGGGGGCGGTGGCCTGCAGCAGGTACTCATGAGCCGGGGAAGCAATCCAACACTGCGCGTTCACGATCGCCTCATCGGCGGGTCCGCGCCGACCTTCATCGTCGCCGAAGCGGGCGTCAATCATGATGGCGATGCGGGCGCGGCCCGCGAGCTGATCGCGGCGGCGGCTGAAGCCGGTGCCGACGCGGTCAAGTTCCAGGTCTTCTCCGCCGATCGGCTGGTGACCCGTGCGGCCGCGGCCGCGGCGTATCAGAAGCAGGCGGTGCAGGCCGAGACCCAGCACCAGATGCTGCGCAAGCTGGAGCTCGCGCACGCGGTGTTCGCGGAGCTGCGCGAGCTGTGCCTGGACAAGGGCATCGAATTCCTGGCCACGCCGTTTTCGATTCCCGATCTGAAATTCCTGGTGGGGATCGGCGCCCGCGTGCTCAAGCTGGCATCGCCGGACATCGTCAACACGCCCCTGCTCCGGGTGGCCGCGGCGAGTGAGTTGCCGGTGATCGCGTCAACGGGCGCGGCGGACCTGGAGGAGGTCGCGGAGGCCGTGGACCTGTTCCAGGGGTGTGGCGGCGGGCCGCTGGCGCTGCTGCACTGCGTCAGCAGCTATCCCACACCGAAGTCAGAGGCGAACCTGTCGGCCATCGGTACCCTGGCCCGCGCATTCGGATGCGTGAGCGGGTTCAGCGATCATACCGAGTCGCTGACCATCGGCGGGCTGGCCGTCGCGGCGGGGGCCCGCATCATCGAGAAGCACCTGACCCTCGACCGCCGGCGCATCGGACCAGATCACAGTTTCTCGCTGGAGCCTGCACAGTTCGCCGAGTACATCCGCCACATCCGCACCGCCGAGGTGCTCATGGGCAACGGCGTGGTCGCGCCGAGCCCGATCCAGCGCGAAGTGCGCCACCTGGCCCGCAGCAGCGTGGTCGCGGCCTGCGACATTCCCGCAGGGGCGATCCTCACCCGGGAAATGCTGACCTGCAAGCGGCCGGGCGGGGGTATCGCGCCGGCAGAGCTGGAAGCGCTGATTGGACGGCAGGTGGCGCAGGCCATCCCCGCCGATACCCTGCTGGCTCATGAGAAGCTGGCCGCGGAAGTGGTCGGCGTGTAGGGTTTTCCGGCTCCTTTCCATTCGCCATATCCACAGGCAGGTTGACCGAGGACGGCGCTGGGTCCGGCCCCGGGGATTGGCTGATTCCGCATTGCGCGGTACAACTTCCGCCGAGACACCATTCGAGCTGACTCACACGACCTGCGGTTCCGACAGGTGGTGTCGCGGTTTCACACTCAGCCAGGGAGGATCCACCGTGAGGCATTCAGCGCTATTCGAGGCGAGATGGTTTCCGCTGCTCGTCGGGGTGATTCTGCTGGGGTTCGCCGTTGTTCCCGCCGCCGCCGTGCCGGAGGCGTTCGAGATCGGCGAGCACAACGTCGCTGAACTACCCGGCGGGCGCGAAGCCGACGGCATCATCGGCGATTTTGTGCTGCGCAACGATCGTGTCGAGCTGGTCATCTCCGGCAATCTTCACCAGCGCAAGGCCAACATGTTCGCGCCGGTGTCGCCCGGCTGCATCTACGACTTCACCCTGCGCGGTACGAACAACGATCAGCTCTTCTGGCTCGCCCCCGGCCAGTTGCGCGGGCAACTCTCCGCCGTCCGTGTCATCAAGGACGGCACCGACGGCGAGGCGGTGATCCGGGCCGAGCTGACCCCCGCGTTCGGCGGCGGGCTCGGCCGCACGCACGATTACGTGCTGCGCGACGGCCAGGACTACGTGCTGATGGTGTCGAGCTACGAAAACCGCGGGGAGAAGCCGCAGAAGTTCCGCGTGCATCCGGAATGGCAGGGGCTGGTCGCGGGCTTTGCGGTGGACGGCGTCATCGGCGCGTTCTGCCAGGATCCGGAGGATCGCATCGCCTACGCCTACCAGCAGATTGAGATGGAGGGGGTCGATCCGCCGCAGCACACGCTGGAACTGGCTCCGGGCAAGACCTACCGCTGTGCGGCCGTGTTCGCGGTGGGCCACGGTTCGGCGAACGTCTACGGCACGCTCTCCGGGCGTTTGAAGGAGGTCAATCGGTTCAGGGGGCAGATCGCGGATGCGTCCGGCCATCCCGCACCGGGCGCGATGCTGCACATCGGCGAAGGCGAGCGTGAACTGAGAGCGTTCGTCGATCAGGAGGGGCGATTCGACTTCGCGTTTCCGGCTGACAAGGTGCAGGTGAAGGTGAAGGATCCGGGGCGGCCGGATGTGGATGCTGAACTTGCCGGCGGCGGGGACAACCGGATCGGAATAGCCGCCGCGTCCGGCGTGCGGATGGTGGTGAGCGATGAGGCGGGCGGGCCGATCCCCTGCAAGGTTCAGTTCATCGGTATCGATCCGACGCCGACGCCGAATCTCGGCCCGAACATCCGGGCCCACGGCTGTGACAACCAGTACCACAGCGAGAACGGGCGGTTCGCGCAGCCGCTCCCGCCGGGCAAGTATCGGCTGGTGATCACCCACGGCATCGAATACGACCACCAGGAGCGCGAGGTCACCGTGTCGCCGGGCAAAGTCACGGAGGTCGAGGCCGCGTTGCACCGCGTGATGGACACCGCCGGCTGGATCAGCACCGACTTCCACAACCACAGCACGGTCAGCGGCGACAACTACTGCGGCACCGACGACCGCATGATCAACCTGGCCGCCGAGCAGGTCGAGTTCGCCCCCGCGACCGAGCACAACCGTATCTACGATTGGCGGCCGCACATCAAGCGGCTGGGTCTTCTGCCGCACCTCAACACCGTGACCGGCATGGAGCTGACCGGCGGCGGACCGCACCTGAACGCCTTCCCGCTCGAACCGAAGCTCCATCGCCAGGACAACGGGGCGCCGCAGTGGGATCCTGATCCGCGGATCAGCGCCCTGCTGCTGCGGCGGCATCCCGGCGACCGTGCCAATCGCTGGGTGCAACTGAACCACCCGGAGGTGGCCGTCGACTTCAACGACCTCAACAGCGACGGCGAGCCGGACGGCGGCTTTACGCACCTGGAGTCGTTTCTCGACGCGGCCGAGGTCTGGGGCACGCACATTCTGCTGGCCAAGCCCCGCTACATGCGCAAGTATCGCGGGCAGGATCGCAACGTGGAGAACCGCCCCTTCGCGTGGCTGCAGATGCTCAACGCCGGGCGGACGCTGTGGACCATCGCGGTGAGTGACGCGCACGAGGTGACCATGGGCGGCGTGGGCGGCTGGCGGACATACGTGCGCAGCAGCACGGACGACCCGGCGAAGATCGACTACCGCGAGATCATCGGGAACGCCAAGGCCGGCAAGAGCTTTGTCACCACCGGGCCTTTTCTGGAGGTGGAATGCGCCGGGCACGGACCGGGGGAGACGGTCAAGAGTGACGGCGGGGCGGTGACGCTGGTCGTACGCGTGCAGTGCAACACCTGGACGGAGGTGGATCGCGTCGCGGTCATGGTCAACGGACGCGTCGTGCCGGAGCTGGATTTCCGACGTTCGGCCTCCGGGGGCGAGGGATTCCTCGAGAAGGGCGCGGTGCGGTTCCAGCGTGAGATCAGGGTGCCGCTGAAGCGCGATGCCCACCTGATCGTGGTGGCGACCGGAGAGCAGAGCACGCTCGCCACCGGTTACGGGCGGAGCTGGCAGTCGGAGATGAACCCGATCGCCTACCACAACCCGATCTTCGTGGACGTGGATGGCAACGGGTTCCAGCCGAACGGCGACACGCTGGATTCCCCGTTCCTGAGCGCGAAGAAGTAGGGTGCACGGCAGGCCGGCGCGATCTAGTCCGCGCCGCGGTACACGTCGTAGCGGATGGTCGTGCCGCGGAGGCTGTGGGATGGCGGGGCCTCATCCATGGGCGGTGAACGCAGGGCCCGCTTGACCACCACCCGATCCCGAGCCACGCGCCGGGCGACCGCCAGCAGGTCCGGCGCGTCGAGGTCAGCACCGGTCAGCAGGCGACACATGCGCATCTCCTTTTTGACCAGGGCTGACTTGGCCCGCTCGGGAAACATCGTGTCGATGTAGATCAGGGCCGGCCGGTCATGCTCGCGGAGTGCGGCCAGATAATCGCGGGCGTCGGCGTGCAGCATTTCAAGGCGGGACAACGGCTCCGCAAGTTTGTCCACGGCCCGTCCGCGCTCGATGCCGTCTTCGAGCAGGGCGGCGAGGACGCCGCACCGTTCGATGGCCGTGATCTGGAAGCCGGCACAGGCCAGCAGGAAGGCATCCCGTCCCAGCCCCGCGGTCGCATCCACCACCGTCCGTCGCTCAAGCCGCCGGCCCATGGCCCGGACCAGCAGATCCCCGGACAGCGATGCCTGCCCCGCGCGCCGCGCCAGGGGCCCGGCAGTGAAGTCCACCCGCATGGGGCGCGACCGCGGCCCGGCCGGCTCGCGCAGTTCAAGCCCCGTCGGCGTCACCACCAGCAGCAGCCGATCCGGCTCCCCGGTGCCGCCGGCCAGCCTCAGCCGCCCGGCCAGCGACCGGGCCCGTGCGATCAGCGCATCATCCTGCGGATCGGCCATGACGATCGGCGGCGGGGACGGAGCTGGATTCTCCTCGATGGGCACGGCCGGGAGTGTAGAGCGCCCGCGTCCCGGATCAAGCCTTCTGCGTGGCGTCGGTCGCTTCGGGCCTGTCCTTCGCGATCGGTTTGACCAGGGCGATAACCCGCTGGCCGGGCTTAGGTTCAGGCGGGCTGTCGGCGGTCATGACCTTCAGCCGGCCTTCCTCCGTTTCGACGAACAGCGGCACCATGGACTCGCCGTACTGTTCGGTCATGGCCTCGAAGTCGAACTCCTTGCTGAGGGTCACGGCTTTGACAATCGAGCCCTCATCCATCCGGGCCATCAGGTTCGCAAAGGTGATCTTGGACCCGAACAGGGTTCTTCCCTTGAGATCGGAGGAGGTGCCGGCGCGTTTGGAGGGCTCGGCGCCGCTCGCGGGGAGCTGATACAGCTCCGATCGGCCGAAGACCTCGGCGAGATGCAGGATGGCCAGCGAGTTCAACTCGTCGTTGCG
>CAYVVX010000209.1:5651-8210 GCA_964455315.1 uncultured Planctomycetales bacterium
TGCGCCAGTGCAATGCGCTTGACGTCGGCACTGGCGCGACGCCGGTTGCGCCACCCAGCAGCTTGCCGATGCCGCCCAGTTCCAGTTCATGCAGGGCGTAGTCGGAGAGAACATTGAGGTAGGACGCGGGCAGGCCTTCCATTCGCGCGGTGCGGACGTCGTCGTAATCGTTGTCCACCAGCAGAACGGGATATTCTTCCTTCATCAGCATCGCCGCGACCGCCCGCCCGAGTCGATGCGCGCCGATGATCATGGCCCCCTGGGGCTGCGGCTTGGCCACGTTCAGCCGGTAGGCCAGCGGCGCGGCCGTGAGCCCGTAGACGAACACGGTCCCGACAATCAGCAGGAAGGTGAGCGAGACCAGGCGATGGGCCTCCGGATGGGGTTCCGGCAGGGCTTCCAGTCGCAGCGCGAACACGCTGGACACCGCCGCCGCGACGATCCCACGCGGCGCCATCCAGGCCAGGAAGCTCTTCTCGTTGCGACTGAGTTTCGAGCCGAGGGCGGCCAATGCCACCGCCGCCGGCCGGGCCACGAAGAGCATCAGGGCCAGCATCCCCAGCACGCCCAGGCCGGCCTCGCCCAGCACGCTTCGGTCGAGCCTGGCCGCCAGCAGAATGAACAGGGTGGAGATGAGCAGGACGCGGAGGTTCTCCTTGAACTCGACGATGTGGCTGATGCTGGCCAGCTTCTGATTGGCCATGGCCATGCCCATGACCGTCACCGCCAGCAGCCCGGACTCGGACTGAATGTGGTCGGCGACGGTGTAGACACCGATGATGGTCATCAGGGCCACGGCATTGTCGAGCCATTCCGGAACCCAGTAGCGCCACAGCAGGAGGGTCAGCAATCCCGCCCCGGCCAGGCCGATCAACCCTCCGACCAGAAGCGTCTTGCCGATGACCAGCGCCAGCCCGGCGGTGAGACTGTCGCCCTGGCTGACCATGCCCGCCTCGAAGACCAGCAGGGCCAGGGTGGCGCCGATGGGATCGATGACGATGGCTTCCCACTTGAGCACCTGCCCGACCCGGGCACTGGGGCGGATGTGGCGCAGGAGCGGCTGCACGACGGTCGGGCCGCTGACCACCAGGATGGCCCCCAGCAGCAAAGCCAGGTCCCAGGACAAGCCGACGAGGTAGTGCCCGGCGAGGGTGCCGACGGCCCAGGTCACCAGCAATCCGATCGTCACCAGGCGCCAGACCACGCCGCCGACGGCGCGCAGTTCGTGAAAACGCAGGCTGAGTCCGCCCTCGAAGAGGATCACCGCCACTGAAAGCGATACCACCGGAAAGAGCAGATCGCCCAGCAGCTCATCCACATCGATGAGGCCGAATCCCCCGGCCCCGGCGGCGTAGCCCACGATCAGCAGCAGAAGAATGGAGGGAAGGCGAAGGCGCCAGGCGGCCCATTGCGCGGCCGCGCCCAGGACGAATATGGCGGCCAGACCGACAAGTTGATGCTCGAACATGGCAGTATTCCCGCTCAGCCGGGTCCATCGATGGTGAAGGTCAATGGGCACGCGGTAACAATCGACGCGCTCCCGGCTCAGCCGCCGCCGATGACGCGATCCAGGCGCGCCGAGATGTCCGCAAGATCGCCGCGCCCCTCGAACACCAGCGGTCCGTCATAGCCGGTTCGGCGAAGTGCCGCCATCACCGCCACCCAGTCCACGTCGCCGTCGCCCAGCGGACAGAATCCGTCCACCGTGCCGATGGCCGTCTGGTAATCCTTTGCATGCACGCGGGCGATGCGCCGGCCCAGGGTCTCGATCCAGTCCTGCGGGAAGCCGAAGCGCATGACGTTGCCCACGTCGAAGTAGACCCGCACCCACGGCGAGTCGATCCGGTCGATCAGCTCGCGCGTTTCCACCGGCGACAGCAGGAAGTGGTTCCAGACGTTCTCGATGGCGATGATCACGCCGCGCGACTCGGCCTCGGGGGCCAGCTCGCGCAGCGCCTCGTAGGTCTGCTGCAGGGCGAAGGCGTAGGGTGCGACCGGCTCGGCCGGTTTCGCGAAGTGAGCCACCACCGCGGGCACCACCAGGATGACCGGCGCTCCCATCCACGCGGCCCGGTCCAGGCAGCTCACCACCAGGTGGCGGGCCTCGATGCGTCGCCGCGGGTTGGGCAGGGCGAAGTGCTTCTGCCAGAACAGGCCGCAGGCCACGCTGCCGATTTCCAGGCCGGCGGCGCGGATCTCGTCGGCCACGCGCCGGCAGGCGGCTTCGTCCGTGGTCACGGTCAGTTGGCCCTGCTCGCCGAGGGTCGCCAGACCCTGCTGATCGCAGCCATCGCCGTCGTCTTCATGTGCCGCTCCCGCTCCCTGGGACGCCGGGCGTCACCCGTCCGGCCGCGAACACGGTCTGCCGGGCGGCCGCGCCAGGGAGCGGCAGTATCCCCGCCCGCCGCGGGAAAGACAATCGCGGCACCCGCCGGAGCCGCCGCGCCGCCCACGGGCACGGGTCCGTGACACTTCCGGCGGGGGTGACACGGTCTGATGTACTCGTCAGGCCGTGGCGAAGGCGCGAATTGGTGCCACCCGAATCCGTGCCCGCCGAAG
>CAYVVX010000210.1:0-8152 GCA_964455315.1 uncultured Planctomycetales bacterium
TGAATCTGGGTCACCTTGCCGGCCACCGACGAGGGCACTTCCAGCACCGCCTTATCGGTCTCGATCTCGACCACCGGCTGGTCCTTGCTGAGGGTGTCGCCCTCGGCGACCAGCACGTTGACAATGTCTCCGGAGGTAATTCCCTCTCCGAGATCAGGCAGCTTGAATTCCTTGGCCACGTTGTATCCTCACTCTGGCTTAGAAAAACCGTCTGCGCGTCGTCGCGGCTCCCGTGCGGGCCTCCCGCCGGTCAACGGTAGACCGGCGGCACCGACTCGGGATCGATGCCGAAGTCATTGATCGCCTGGCGGACCACCTGCGGATCGACCGCCTCGCGCAGCGACAGGGCGTACAGCGCCGCCACCACCACGAAGTCGGCGTTGACCTCGAAGTGCCGCCGCAGCGATGCGCGATCCTCGCTGTGCCCGAACCCGTCGGTGCCCAGTGTCACCAGGCCGCCCGGCACCCAGCGACCGATCTGGTCCGGCATGACCTTCATGTAGTCCGACGCGGCGATCACCGGGCCGTCGCGCCCCTCCAGCAGGGTGGTGACGTAGGGCTTGCGCGGCGTCTCGGCCGGATGAAGCATGTTCCATCGCTCGACGTCGAGCCCGTCGCGGCGCAGCTCGTTGTAGCTGGTCACGCTCCAGACGTCGGCGGCAATGCCGTATTTCTCCGCGAGCACGCCGGCCGCGGCGATGACCTCGCGGAGGATGGTGCCGCTGCCCAGCAACTGGACCCGTGCCTTGACCTTCTGCTGCTCGGACTTCTGGTAGAGGTACATGCCGCGGAGGATGCCCTCCTCGGTGCCGGCGGGCATCTTCGGCTGGGGGTAGTTCTCGTTGTAGATGGTCAGGTAGTAGAAGCCGGGCTGGTGCTCGACGTACATGTGCCGCAGGCCGTCCTGGATGATCAGCGCCAGCTCGTACGCGAACGCCGGGGCGTAGCTGCGCAGGCTCGGCACTGCCGAGGCCAGCAGGTGGCTGTGCCCGTCCTGATGCTGCAACCCCTCGCCGGCGAGCGTGGTCCGCCCGGCGGTGCCGCCCATCATGAAGCCCTTGGCCCGCATGTCCGCGGCCGCCCAGATCAGGTCGCCGATCCGCTGGAAGCCGAACATCGAGTAGTAAATGAAGAACGGGATCATGTTCACGCGGTGGGTGCTGTAGGAGATGCCCGCGGCGATGAACGAGGACATCGAACCCGCCTCGGTGATGCCCTCCTCGAGGATCTGCCCGTCCTGGGACTCGCGATAGTACAGCAGCGTGTCGCTGTCCACCGGCTCGTAGAGCTGGCCAATGTGGCTGTAGATGCCGCACTGCCGGAACAGCGGCTCGAGACCGAAAGTACGGGCCTCGTCGGGAATGATCGGCACGATGTAGCGCCCAATGCTCTTGTCCTTGAGCAGCTTGGAGAACATGCGCGCGAAAGCCATCATGGTCGAGGCTTCGCGGTCGCCGGTGCCGTCCAGGAACTCCTGCATCCACTCCCGGTCGGGCAGCGTGATGGGCGTGAATTCGGTGCGCCGTTCAGGCTTGTAGCCGCCGAGTTCCTCGCGGCGCTTGCGCAGATACTGCATCTCCGGGCTGTCATCCGGCGGGCGATAGAACGGCGCCTTGCCCACTTCGGCGTCGGAAATGGGAATGCCGAAGCGGCTCCGGAATTCCTTGAGCTCCTGCTCGTTGAGCTTTTTCTGCTGGTGAGTGACGTTCTTGCCCTCGCCGGCCTCGCCGAGCCCGTACCCCTTGATGGTCTTGGCCAGGATCACCGTCGGGCCTTCCGTGCTTTCGGCGGCGGCCTTGAACGCCGCGTAGACCTTGTCCGGATCGTGCCCGCCGCGGCGCATCTTGGCGATCTGCTCGTCGGAGAGCTGCTCGGCCATGTGCTTCAGCGCCGGGTACTTGCCGAAGAAGTTCTCGCGGATGTAGGCCCCGGACGAGACCGAGTACTTCTGGTACTCCCCGTCGACGACCTCCTCCATGCGCCGCACCAGCCAGCCTTCGCGATCCTGGGCCAGCAGCGGATCCCAGTCGTCGCCCCAGATCACCTTGATGACGTTCCAGCCGGCGCCGCGGAAAGCCGCTTCCAGTTCCTGGATGATCTTGCCATTGCCGCGAACCGGCCCGTCCAGGCGCTGCAGGTTGCAGTTGACCACCCAGATGAGGTTGTTGAGCTTCTCGCGCGAGGCCAGCGTGAGGGCTCCCAGGCTCTCAGGCTCGTCGGTCTCGCCGTCGCCGACGAAGCACCAGACCTTGGACTTGCTGCAGTCCTTGATGCCGCGGTCGGTGAGATACTCATTGAACCGAGCCTGGTAGATGGACATGATCGGCCCGAGCCCCATCGACACGGTGGCGTACTGCCAGAAATCGGGCAGCAGCCAGGGGTGCGGATAGGAACTCAGCCCCCCGCCGGGCTTCATTTCGCGACGGAAATTGGCCAGTTGCTGCTCGGTCAGCCGCCCCTCCACGAAAGCCCGGGCATAGATCCCCGGGGCGGCGTGGCCCTGGTAGAAGATCTGATCCCCGGAGACGTCGCCCTTCGCGGCCTGGAAGAAGTGGTTGAAGCCGACTTCGTACAGCGTTGCCGCGGAGGCGAAGGTCGAAATGTGTCCGCCGATCCCGGGCGACTCCTTGTTGGCCCGCACCACCATGGCCATCGCGTTCCACCGGACAATGCTCTTGATCCGCCGTTCGAGCTCCCGGCTGCCCGGATAGGGCGGCTGGAGGTCGACCGGGATGGTGTTGACGTAAGGGGTGGTAGTGGTGAACGGCACGGTCACGCCGCGGCGGCGGAGCTCCGACTGGAGTTCCTCAACGAGCTGGAGCGCCCGCTCGGGACCGTGTTTACGCAGGACATAGTGGAGAGATTCGAGCCACTCGCGGGTCTCGTCCGTGAGTTCCTCGTGCATCAACTGCTCGTACCCGATGTCATCCTTCATCCAGGTTACCCTCGCGTTGAACCGCCGGCCGCGTCGCGCCGACGCGGTGGGTTGTCACCAAAAGGGGATTCAGGCCCGATCCGTCCGCTTCGCGGGGGCCGGCTTGGCCACCCGGGCGCACCACAGGCACCGTAAAAGGAGAGCGGGCGCGTCGGGCCCACCCCCTGCTCCGTCCAGATCGTAGCCGAAGCACGGGGCTTTGACCAGCACCGAGGACGTTCGAGTCTGCCCGCGCGGCCGCATCACCCCGGTAGCCCTGACCCTCCTCGAAATGCCGCGTGGACGAGGTGGGGGAGACAGGATATATTGCCCGCATGAGCCGGAAACGCTCCCCTCGTGGCGGAAAACCATCAACTGCGGACGCTCAAGCTGCGTCCCCGCCGTGCGAATCAGCCGCGGACCATGCCCCGGTCACGCAAATCGAAACGGCGGATGGAGAATCGGCAGGCAGTGACCAGGCCGTTCATGCGGACGCGGCCGCGTTGGTCCAGGCCTCCGCCCGGGTGTTCTCCGGTGCGGAAGCCGTCCGGGATGAGCCTGCGCCGTCCGATTCGCCCGATGACACCGGGACGGCCGAGGCCCCGGCCGTCGGGCAGGGCGACCTCTGGACCGCGTTCCCTGCCGACCCCGACGAGGAGATTACGCCGGACCTGATCATCGAAGCGCTGCTGTTTTCGTCGGAGACCCCCCTCACCGCGCCGCGCCTGGTGGCCCTGCTTGGTTCCGGCAACGCCCGGGAGATCCGCAAACACATCGATGCGCTGAACCAGAGGTATGAGCAGCAGAAGACCGCCTTCCGAGTCATCAACATCGCCGGCGGCTACCAGATGATGACCCGCCCGGTCTTCGCCACCTGGGTCGGGCGACTCCGTGAAAGCAAGCAGGACAACCGTCTTTCCCCGGCGGCATTGGAGACCCTGGCGGTGGTAGCCTACAAGCAGCCGGTGGTCCGGGCCGAGATCGAAGCCCTCCGCGGCGTGTCCGCGGGCGAAATGCTCAATCGCCTGCGCGAGCTGGGTCTCATCAAGATCGTCGGACGGGCCGAAGATGTCGGCCGGCCGATGCTGTACGGCACCACACGAAGGTTCCTCGAGGTGTTTGGGCTTTCCGGGCTCGAGGATCTTCCCGCGGTCGGCGAGCTCCAGGCCTCCCTCGATCAGCGCTGACTCCCTGAAACCCTTCGCAGCGGCCACCGAGCGGGCATCGTGCCGATCCGGGTTTTGTCCCTGCGCCCTCACTTTTGAACTTCAACTTAGTCACCGTGACTTGATATCGCCGGGCCCAAAGCCAAAGCTGCCGGCCGGGGTGAAAGACCGCTCGAGATAACGCTTGACAGGATCCCGGAGATACGCGGTGGGAGCAGGGCATAGAGAAACCGGTATGTAGTTTCCCTGGTTTCCCGGCCAGAATCCTCGTCTGGCGGCCAGCAACGGATGCGCTGACGGCGATCGTCCCATGTACGTTCACCCTTGTTTCCCGCCGGGAATCATACGATTCACAGAAATCCACAGCGATGTACTCATGTGGATTCCGGCCGGGAACGACTGGCCCGTTGCCGGCCGGGACGGTTGAAAGGATCTCATCGAAACATCAATGCATATCAACACCTCCACATGCTCGTCAATTGGCGATGTCTACCCTGCGGTCAGAATCTGAAAAAGCGGCTGCGAAATGCACCATGTAGAGCAAGTATCGTATGCGCAATCGATCGGGGAGATCATCTGAAATCTATTTACGCACAGTTGCCGTCTCTTGACATGCGCATCCCCGAATGGTACCGATACTGCCCCCTGGAGAGTTTAACCATTTAAAGGAGACCCTGATGGCAAAAGCATCATCGCCCGACAAAGTACTGGAATCGGCGATTGCCGATCTGCAGCGCCGACGTAAGGTGCACCTGGACGAACTCGCCCGCATTGATGGAATCTTCCAGAAATTCGGTATCCGCCCTGACGACGGTTCTCGACCTGTGCGCCGGGGACCCGGACGCCCGCCGAAGTCAGCCACCGCCGGTGCCGCGCCGCGCGGCCGGCGCCGACGCGGTCGCCGGAGCTTCCCGACCAGCGGCGTCGAGTCCATCCTGAGCTTCGTGAAGAAGGCCGGCGCCAAGGGCGCGACGACCGCCGAGATCAACCGGCATTGGGCCGCCGAGACGCGCTCCGGCCGTGCCGACGTGACCCTTGGCAAGCTGGTCAGTGAGAAGAAGCTCAAGCGGGAGAAGATCAAGGGTGAACGCGGCAGCCGCTTTCGCGTCGCCTGAGACACCAACCTGCTGATCCTGCCCATCACAGACCCGTCCAGCGCGCGGGAACGATCATACCTTGAGCCAGCTTCACGCCGGCGATCGTACTGAGCGGTCGCGGAATACCGGCAGGTGGCCGGTGCGGTGACCCACCCTCTCCAGGGCGCACCGCCCCGGCCACCGCTGCTTATTCCGCCGAATGGTATCGCGGCAAAGCGCCTGCGTTGCGCAGCGTCGCACCCGCCAGCGCCGCCGGGACGACCAACCCACCTATTCTTCGGTGCGATGGAGCATCAGGAAGGTGATATCGTCGGGATGACGGCCGTCGGCGAAGAACGTACTGAGTTCATGGCTGACGTCCTGAACGATGGTGGCGGGCAATTCCCCGAATCCGTCGCAGACCGTCTCGATGAACCGTTTCTCACCAAACCGTTCGCCCTTGATATTCACCGCGGAGGCAACGCCGCGTGAATAGATCACCAGGGTCTCCCCCGGGGCAAGCTTTTCAGGCAGTGAATTGTACTGGTGATTGCGAACCTGCCCGATCGAGGGAGCATCCGCCCCGAGCAGCGGGCGCGGCTCGCCGCGACCGTTCATGATGAATGCCCCGATCTTGCCGGCGCGACAGTAACGAAGATTGCCGCTGCCCGGGTCGATCATCAGAAACACCGCGTCGATGGTGGAGGCATCCTTTTCGTCATACATCAGCCAGTTGAGCGCCCGGGCCAGGGCGTGAGGCTGATCCTTGTGCAGGAACCCGACGCGAAAGGTGGAATGCAGCCGGGCCATGGACAGCGCCAGCGACGCGCCGGTCGCGTTCACGTGCCCGACCAGAAAGCTGGTCAACTCGCTGTCGGGGTGTTTCATCACATCGTAGACGTCGCCCGGATTCTCCTGTCCCGATCGGCTGTACGCGGCCATCTGCAGGTTCTTCCAGACCGGAGCCGCCTTGGGATCGAGCTGGGCCTGGATGGCATGCACCACGCTGACCTCGGTGCTCGACACGGCGGCGTCGCGCTGCAGCCGCCCTTGGACCAGGGCCTCGAGCTTCGCGGCGATGACGCCACCGACCGTGGTCAGCAGGTCGAGGTCGGGAATCTGAAACCGGCTGGCCCGCCGGGCCCGATCCACGTAGACCATGCCCAACTGGCCCTGGTCCGTGCGCAGCGGCACGCAGATGGCCGACCCGATCTGCTCCTGCTCGCGCACCTTGCGGACACAGATGTGCTGGCCGCGCTCCACGCAGCGGTACTGGAGCTGCTCGATGATCGGCGTGGTCTCACAGGTCTGCCCGGAAGGCAGGCGCCCGCCGAGAACCTCCAGCTCCCCCTCCGGCGTGCGCCGGATCCCGATCCAGGCCACCCGGGCATGGAACGTCTTGAGCAGCATGCGCAGGGTTACGTCCACCAGTTCGTGAATGTCCCGCGAACCGAAGACTTCCAGCGCCGCCCGGCCCGCCGCCGCCACCTGGGCGTTGGTCAGGGTCAGCGTGTCGAAGCCGCGCTTGACCACCGAGTTGGGCGGCAGCGGGAACTGGGTGATCCTGGCCAGTTCCTCTGCGCTGAGGCGGATCTCCTCGGGCTTCTCGTGGCGGCCGAGCTCCATCTCGGCGTGAAGATAAATCTTGAGCACGTAGTCATGGATCTTGATCTCGTCGCCATTTTCCAGCAGGGTCCGTTCGGTGACGACGTGCGTGTTGACCGAGATGCGGTTATCGGGATCGGGATTCTCGATATGCCAGGTGCCCTCGGGCGAGGGTCCGATCAGGGCATTGACTTCGCTGACGCGCATGTCCGGCAGATGAATCTCGCAGCCCGGATCGGATCCGGCGCGGATCTGCTCGTCCTCAAAAAAGAGGTCCGCGAGGACGGTTTCGCCTTCTCTGACCAGCACTCTCATCGAATCACCGCCGCCTCCGGACCCGTCGATGCCCCGCCCCCGGGCCGACCGCGCATCGGCAACCAGGCGGTTGCCCCGGCCGCGTCACCAACCGGCTCGTCAACCCGCACGCTCTTTGACATCGCCGGTCCAGGAACGTAGATTTCTCCGCTGTCGGCAGCGTACGTCCGCTTCGCGTTGAAGGGAGACCCATATTGCCCCGCCGCTCAGCTTCCCGACCGTCGGAGACGATCCTCTACCGCCTCGCCGCCTGCCGGGTAAAGATACAACAGAAATCCGTGGACGGCTACCTGATCACCTCGCGCGTCGATCAGTATTATCTGACCGGCTTCGACGGCGAGGACGGCGCCACCCTGGTGCTGCCCGGTCACGTGTACCTGTTCACCGACGGGCGATTCCTGGAGGAGGCCGCCGCGGTTCCCTGGGCCAGGACCGTCATCCGCAAGCAGGGGCTCACCGCCGAGATCGCCAGGGTTCTCCGTCGCCACCGCGTCGGCAGGCTGGGCTTCCAGCCGGAAGTGATGACCGTCCAGACCCACGCCGCCATGCGCAAGGCGCTTCGTCCCGCGAAGCTGGTGGCGCTGCCCCACCTGGCGTCGGGCCTCCGGATGCGCAAGGATCCGACCGAGGTCGCCTGTATCGAGAAAGCCATCCACGTCGCCCAGGACGCCTACCGCGCCACCCTCCGCCGCCTGCGCATCGGCTGGACCGAAAAGGCCCTGGCCGCCTGCCTCCAGCACGAGATGATCCGCCGCGGGGCCGAGGCACCGAGTTTTCCGATCATCGTCGCGGAAGGCTCCAACGCGGCCCGGCCGCACGCGGTCCCCGGCGACCGCAAGATCCGCCGGGGCAGCGCGGTGCTCATCGACTGGGGCGCCACCGTGGCCCACTACCGCAGCGACTTGACCCGGGTGGTGTTCATTCGTAAGATTCCGCCGCGCTTCAGGCGGATGTACGAGCAGGTGCTGGCGGCTCAGGAGGCCGGCATCGCCGCCATCGGCCCGGGTGTCCGCATGTGCGACGTGGACGGCGCGGCGCGGCGCCGCCTCAGGAAAGCGGGAATGGACAAGGCCTTC
>CAYVVX010000211.1:0-500 GCA_964455315.1 uncultured Planctomycetales bacterium
GCCACGGCACCAGGCCCCTCCGGGGCATTCTGGACCGGCACGATCAGAACGCCGTGGCCGAGGCACGGTTGCGGGCGCCTGAATGTTCGATTACAACCCGCGCTGGCATGCCGAGGCTGCTGTCGCGCGACGCCGCGGAGTTCTCCTGGTGGTATCAAGGGCACACATGCGACGTGCTGTTTCGCTCGTGGCCGCGGCCTGCGCATTGCTGATTCCAATAGCGCCCGCACCCGCTCACAGCACCCTGAGCGGCGCCGTCGAACACCGCAACACCGCGGCCATCACTTCCGACAACATCGACGTCACCACCGAGCTGATCTTCAGCGGTATGCCCTCGCTCATGCATCGCCGGCGCATGGATGGCGATGGTGACGGGATCATCCGTGACGACGAGATCAAGGCCTATCTCGCGGATGTCGGCCATGAACTGAGCGGCCGGCTCACGCTTCAGATCGACGGTGCCGAACTCATCGATGAGAACGAGTCGACGGCCAACTTGC
>CAYVVX010000211.1:510-8147 GCA_964455315.1 uncultured Planctomycetales bacterium
CTCAAGGCGGCGGTGCCGGGCCGTTACGTGCTGCGCCTGTACCACTACGTCCCCGCGCCGGACACGCACCGCGCGGGGAGCCGCCTGATCATCAACGACCGGCTCTTCGACGACCTGCCTTCGCGGACGACCTATCGCATCATCGCCGACCAGGGCGTCGCCGTCCGCATCGAACAGGCCGACGGGTTCACCCTGCAGCCGGAACAGGCGCGTGCCATCACGCTGCGCTGCACCGCCGTGCGGGGACGCGGAAACGGCGACCCGTCGCCGGCGCGCACGCTGTCAGCCGCCGCCCCGGCAGGCCGCCGGAACTGGACGGGCGGTGCCTCCGCGCTGGTCCTGGCCGCGATCACCTTCTGGCTCATGCAACGGTTCACCAGAGTTCGCACGCCGCAACAACAGGAGTGATTCCCATGCGTTCCCCGTGGCTGTCCGTGTCCATCACCACGACGCTCGTTCTGGCCGCCTCGTCGATGACCCTGCGTGCCGCCCCGCCTGAAGGTGCCGCCGACTTCGCCGGGCAACTGGTCAAGCAGCACGCCTGGATGTTCAACGCCGATGAGTTGAAACAGCTCGATCGCCTCAACCGCGTGCTCCGCCAGGCCGCCGACGACCACCGCAGGGCCAGGGACGACCAGGCCCGAGAAGCGGTCAACCGGCGGTTCGACAAGGCCGGGGCCGATCTGCTCCGCCTGATCGACGGCAACAGCCATCTCATCGACATCGTCGTGCGCGGCGACCAGCTCGACCCGGCCTCCGGCGAACCCAAGCTGTTCCCCGGCGACGCCGGCGCTCTGCTGTTCCGCATCAAGGCCGCCGAAGGCCCCACCCGCTGCATCGCGGTCACCCGCGACTTCGAGGAGATCCACGCCGAGAAGGCCTCGGTGGAATCCGGCATCCCCTCCACCGGCACCGTCTACGCCGTGGTCGGGCTCACCAACGTGCCGGCCAACCGCACGCACATGTCCGTGCAGTTCAACCGTGAAGGTGCGCCGCCGATCACCTGGCCGGTCGACGTCCTCACCCCCCGGAAGGCCCGCCTGCACGTGCGCATCATCGACGAAGAGACGGGCCAGGAGACGCCGGCCATGGTCCGGCTGGTCTGGAAAACCGGCGGCGACGCGTACAAGCAGCCGCCCAACGCCATCGACATCGCCGAACAGTTCGAGAGCCAGGGCAACGCGAGCTCCCTGCGCCCGACCAACATCCAGGGCCGGCTCGGCGGCGACTACTGGTGCGTGCCCGGCGGCTTCGAGGTGGAAATCGCCCCGGGTGACTGGTTCATCGCCGTCCGCCGCGGCATCGAGCACGAGCCGCTGTTCGAGGAATTCAGCGCGGAGTCGGGCGCGACCATCGAACGCACCTTCCGCATCAAGCGCTGGGTGGACATGCGCAGGAAGGGGTGGTTCTCCGGCGACGATCATGTCCACCATCGCATCCTCAGCGACGAGGACGCCCGCCGGCTGATGACCTGGGTCAAGGCCGAGGATCTGCACCTGTCCAACGTGGTCAAGATGGGCGACATCTACCGCACCTGGTTCGAGCAGCGCGGTTTCGGCAGGGACTACCGCGTGGTCGACGGGGACTACGTCCTGTGCCCGGGTCAGGAATGCCCGCGAACGCACGCGCAGATCGGCCACACCATCTCCATGAACATCAGCAACATGGTCCGCGACACCGACCGCTATTTCTCCTACGACTGGGTCGCGAAGCAGGTGCATGAGATGGGCGGGCTGTGGGGCTATGCCCATGTCTGCTCCAAGATGTTCTTCGTGCATCGGGACATGTCCATGAACATTCCCGAGGGCAACGTCGATTTCGTCGAGCTGCTCCAGTTCGCCAACCTCAACACCGATCTCTACTACGAGTTCCTCAACCTTGGCTACAAGGTCACCGCCGGCGCCGGCTCCGACGTCCCCTGGGGCGGCACCGTCGGCGAAGTTCGCATCTACGCCCGCGTCGATCAGGACGATTTCAACGCCGACACCTGGTTTGATTCGATGGGCAAAGGGCACACCTTCGTCACCAACGGGCCCATGATCGAATTCCAGGTCGATGACGCCCTGCCCGGCGACGAGATCGTCGTTGACGCCGACCGGAAGCTTCACGTCAAGGCCAGGGCCTACGGCGACCCCGGGCGGATGAAGTCCATGAAGCTCGAGATCGTCCGCCACGGCGAGGTGATCAAGACCATCGAGAGCCAGGACACCACCGCCGAGGTGGAGTTCGACGTCGATGCCGGCTACGGCGGCTGGATCGCCGCCCGGGTCGTGGCCGGCGACAACACCCGCGGTCATACCACCCCGGTGTACGTCATTCGCAAGGGTTTCCGCTTCTGGGACGTAAGCAAGGCCGAGGATCTGATCAAGACGCGGCTGAGCAACCTGAAGGAAGTGGAGAAGATCGTCGCCGAAGCCCGCCAGGCCACCGACAACGGCACCAGGGGCGAGGATCGCGCCGTACGCCAGCTCGCCCTGCAGGGCGATGCCCTGCTCAGACGCGCGGAGAAAGCCGCCCGCCACTACGCGGAGCTGACCGAAACGCTGAAGAAGGAACGGGACCTGCGGAAGTAGCTGAACGACGCTTCCCGGGCGGCGGGACAAACCGGCCTGTCGCGGTGCGTGCGCTCAGCCGGCATGGATCAGTCGCTCATTCCGCGACCGTGGCCACCACCTCGCCGAACACGTCGAGGCCCACCTCGAGCTGCACCCGGTTGATGCACAGCGGCGGCGTGAAGCGAATGCCGCATTCTCCGCAGCCCAGCAGCAGCAGCCCGCGGCTGAACGCCTCGCTGACGATGCGGTCGCGCAGCGCCGGGTCCGGCACCGGCGAGCGGCCGCCCTTGACGATGTCCACCGCCAGCATCAGGCCGCGGCCGCGCGGCGGCCCCACCGCCTTGAACTTGTCCGCGATCCGCTGCAGCTTGTTCATGGCGATGGGATGAAGCTGGGCGGCGTTGGCCACGTACTGCTTCTCCAGCAGTTCGATGGTCGCCAGGGCCGCGGCGCAGCTTACCGGATTGCCGCCGAAGGTCGATCCGTGCGCGCCCGGCGGCCAGTTCATGATCTTCTCCGGCGCCACCACCGCGCCCAGCGGCATGCCGCTGGCGATGCCCTTGGCCAGCAGCAGGATGTCCGGCACCACGTTCTCGTGCTGACAGCAGAACATCCTGCCCGTCCGGCCCATGCCCGACTGGATCTCGTCCAGCACCAGCAGGATGCCGTGCTGATCGCACAGCTCGCGCAGACCGGGCAGGAAGCCCCGCGGCGGCACCACGTAGCCGCCCTCGCCGAGGATCGGTTCGACGATGATCGCGGCCACCTCGTCCGGGGCCATGGTGCGCTTGAAGACATCGTTCCGAATCACGTCGAGGTCGCCGTAGGGCACGTGCTCGACCATCGGCATCATCGGGCCGAAGTACTGCTTCTGGCGAACCTTGCTGGCGGTCAGCGACAGGGCCCCCATGGTCCGCCCGTGGAAAGCGCCGAGAAATGCGATGATGCCCTTGCGGCGGGTGTGGAATCGGGACAGCTTGATGGCGGCCTCGACCGCCTCGGCGCCGCTGTTGGTCAGGAAGACACGCTTGGGGGCGTCCCCCGGCGCGATGCGGGCCAGCTTCTCGGCCAGGGCGATCATCGACTCGTAGTAGAAGTCGCTGCCGCAGATGTGCAGCAGATGGCGAGCCTGCTGCTCAATGGCCGCGACCACCTGCGGATGGCAATGCCCGGTGGAACAGACCGCGATCCCGGCGGTGAAGTCGAGGAACCGGTTGCCGTCCACGTCCTCGACCACCGACCCCTGGGCCCGCTGCACCACCAGCGGGTACGGGCGGGTGTACGACGACGACGTCACCCGCCGGTCACGAGCGACGGCCATGGCCGCCTGCGGTCCGGGCGGAGCGACCGCGATCCACGGTGCGGGACCGATCCAGTCCTCCGGTTTGCTGGCCTGAGCGGGTAGATGTACGGTGAGCATGGGCCTGTCCTTATCTCCACCCTTCATCAGAGTATAGGACGCCTCCCCGGCGGGGTTCTACCCGCCCGCCATCGGGAAGCCTCCCCACCCTGGCAGCCACCCACGCCGCCCGGGCGGAATACCCGCCGGCCGCATGGAAAAGCGCTGCCTCATCGGCATTATCGGCAGAACAGACAAATGCCCCCACAAAACGGGCACCCTCGCACTTGGTCCACCCCCCCGATTCCCGTAAGATCCTGCCTGTGGCCGAGCCCCCGGCAACCAACCCTCTCGGTGCCCGGTTGAGCCGGTCCGATGCGACCCCGCCCGCGTGAAGCCGTGATCGGCCGCGGCGCCCCTGAAAGGAGCCTTTCCCTTGCTGCGCGAGCTGTTTGAACACCAGGCCGAGCTGAACCGCCGCATCGGCTTTGACCCGGCGAAGCTGCACGAGAAGTTCGACCCGCAACTGGCCGGCGAATGGATGAACAACTACCTGATGGCCATGAGCAACGAGCTGGAGGAGCTGCGCGACTGCATCTTCTGGAAGCACTGGTGCAAGGAGGCCAAGGAGGGCAAGCGCTACCTGATCCACGACCTGCAGAACGCCCGGGTCGAGGTGATCGACCTGCTGTTCTTCTGGATCAGCCTGGCCCAGTGCGTGGGGCTTGACGCCGACGACGTCATGGACCTCTACCGCCAGAAGCTTCAGGTCAACCACCAGCGGCAGACCAACAACTACTCGATGGTCAACAAGACCGAGGATGACAACAAGGGCATCGGGCTCAAGGGCACGTGACCCCGGGTGGGACCGGGGCGTGATCATCGAGTTCCCCGTCGGCGAGCACGACCCGGGTCGCGGGAGCCGCGTCCATGCCAGGGACTGCGCGACCACCGCTGCCGCTGTGCATGAGCGTCTGCGCGACCGGTGAAACACACGGCCCGGCCGCGAGCACGTCACATCATTGCGGGCTCCGTTCCATCTCCGCGTAGAGCCGCTCAGCGTCTTCGCGCCGGCAAAGCTCGGTGCGCGGCGTCATCACCGCGGCCGTCCCGCAGGCCACCGCGAAACGCGCTGCTTCCCGTACGCTGAGTCCCCGCGACAACGCCAGGGTCATGCCCGCGACGGTGCTGTCACCGGCGCCGACCTTGCACACCACCGGCACCGACGGGGCCCGCACCCGCTCGCACCCCTCGCGGGTCACCAGCAGCGCCCCGCCGGCCCCCAGGGACAGCAGCAGCACCTCGCAGCCGCCCTGTTCGAGCAGCTCGCGCGCCTTCCCCTCCTGCTCGCGCTCGCCCATGCGCTGCCCGCCGAACATCTCGATGAACTCGCGATAGTTGGGCTTGAGCAGATAGACCCCCGCACGGGCGCAGTGGCGCAGCGGCTCGCCGCTGGTATCGACCACCAGCCGGGCGTTCATCCGCTTCGCCACCGGCGACAGGCGGGCGTAGAAGTCCGGCGGCACCCCCGGCGGCAGGCTGCCGCTGGCGACGATGTAATCCGCGGAGCCGGCGGCTTCGACCCACTGCAGACAGCGCTCCCACTCCCCCGCGCTCATCTCGGCGCCGGGCATGCCGAAGCGGAACTGCCGGCCGGTCGACTCCTCAAACACGATCAGGTTTTCACGCGTCCAGTCGACGATGGGAATGACCTGTTGTCGGATGTTCTCGGCGGCCATGAACCCCTTGAGCATCTCGCCGGTGGGCCCGCCGGCCGGGTAAATCGCCAGCGCGTCGCCGCCCAGCTTGATCAGGGCCCGCGAGACGTTGATGCCGCCGCCGCCGGGTTCGTGCGTCGGCTTCGCGCAGCGCAGCTTCCGTTCTCCGGCGACAACAGCCACGGACGAGGATTTGTCGATGGCCGGGCTCATGGTCAGGGTGATGATCTTGGACATGGGCGGTTTCCTTGGAGCTGGTTTCGGGTTCTGGCCGGCGCGGCGGGCGCAGGCCGTCCGGTGGTGCGGTCACTCGGTCGAGGCCACCTTCTCTTCCTTCTCGATCAGCGCCGCCAGCAGTTCCTCGCACGTCTCGACCTGCATCAGGATGGATACCGTCTCGGCGTCAAGCAGCCGCATCAGCCTGGCCAGCACGCGGAGGTGGTGCCGGTCGTCGTGGCAGCAGACCATGACGAACAGCCGGGTCAGCCGCCCGTCGGGCGAGCCGAAGCCGATTCCCCGCGTCGGGCGGGCGATGCACACCAGCGGCTCCGCGGAGACATAGGGCATCGGCTGGCGCGGATGCGGCAACGCCACGCCATTGGGCAGGGCGGTGGAGCACATCTCCTCCCGTGCCAGCAGGGCTGCCAGCAGGCCGTCGGGGTCATACAGCAGCCCGGTGGTATCGGCCAGCCGGACCAGTTCGCGGAGCACCGACGCCCGGGTATTGGCCTGGAACGCGACGTCCACACCCTCGAGCCCGATCAGGTCGGTCACGATCATCTCCCCGCCGCCGGAGGCATCATCCAGGCTGCGCTCCAGTGTGCGAAGCCGGTCCTGATCGAGTGACGGCATCTCCTGCTGGAGCCATTCGGTCACCTGGGCGCTGTTGAACCGCCACCGCCCGGAGATCTTCTGACCGGGCAGCTTGCCGCGCTCGGCGAGTTTCTGGACCTCCCGGGCGTCCATGCCCAGGTAGCGGGCGAAGTCCTCCATGCTCATGTTGTGATAGGGCACCACGACCTCCCCGCGGACACGACCCGGCATGCTCGGATCACGCCGAGCCCGGGCGATTTCAGATTCATTGTACCTCCCGCCGTCCCGCCCGCCAGCCGGGCATTGAACCGATCGGGCTAAAGTGCTTAGAATGGGCCGCCAATGCCTCCAGGTCATGCATACGCGGCGGGTCGAGTGAGTCTTTATCCAGTCAATCATCAAGACACGCGGCATCCCCGCACGGCTGCGGGTGCGGCCCCGGGACGCACTGCGACGCTGCTTGTCACCATCACGTTCCTGGCCCTCAGCACGGCCGGCTGCAAGGACGACACCCTCGGGCCGCGCCGGGCCGACCATGAGGCCGCCCACACCCCGCGCTACCACCCCGACGTCCGCACGGCCCCATCGGGCGGCGGCTCGCCGGCCGCCAGTCGCCCCGCGGAGGGGTCCGCCGAGGAGGCCGCCGAGATCTTCAGCGGCACCGGCGTGGGCCGGCCCATCATGTTCGTCAACAACGAGCCCATCAGCGTGCAGGACGTGATCGAGCCGATCTACGAGGATCTGGCCGCGAAGGTCACCACCATGCGCCCGATCGACTATCAGAACGAGGTCATCCGCCTGATCCGCGCCGAGTTGAAGAACCAGGTCAGCACCGCGGTGGTCTACCAGGAAGCCAAGCTCCGCTTTGGTGACGAGAAGTTCGACGAGGCCTTCGGCAAGCGGGCCGATGAACTGATCGAGGCCGACATCCGCAAGCGGTTCGGCGGCGTCCAGGCCCGCTACGAAGAGCATCTCCAGCGCGTCGGCATGACCCGGGACGAAGTCCGGGAGCGCATGATCCAGAAGGGCATGGTGATCAACTATCTCCAGGAGCGGACCGAACCGCTGCTGCGCGAGCCGTCACGCAAGGAACTGCTCCAGTACTACCAGAGCCACAAGGACGAATTCACCACCACGCCCAGGGCGGAGATGTTCCTGATCGAGATTCCCCTGTTCGAGTACCTCAAGAAGCCGCTGTCCAGGGCCACGCCG
>CAYVVX010000212.1:0-2966 GCA_964455315.1 uncultured Planctomycetales bacterium
CCGAATGCCTTGGACCGGGCTGTCAAGGCAACCCATGCTGCCGGATTCCGGTCCGGAGCCTGTGGGTACCAACACAGTCTATCCGTACAACAACGGTCCGCTCACCGGGCTGCCCGTGGTCGAACTGCTCGGCAGCCGGCTCGACCCCAACGACGCGACCTTCACCGCCAACCATACGCCGTTCGGCCAGGCGCTCCAGAACCTGCTGATCGACCCCGTTGACGCCAACCACCGCGCCCCCACCGTCTCGGCGACGCTGGCCAGGTACATGGTCAGCTCTCGCGAGCGCCGCGAGGTCGACGGCCTGCGGGTCTTCGTGGACAACGATACCACCACCTGGTCACCGGGCTTCAACACCATCGGCGAGCTCTGCGACCTGGTCTTCAGCTTCGCCGAGGTTTCGCCGCTCAAGACGCTCAAGAATGGCGACGTCGAGAATACCCTGATCGCCACGCTCAACAATCCGGTCGACAGCCCCAACGCGCTCAGCGTGGTCCGCAATTACTACTACAGCGATGCCGACGGCAAGACTCGATACCCCTTCGCCTACCTCGGCTTCCTCCAGGCCGTCGCCCCGGTGGTGCGGCTGCAGGACTGGGCCACGGTCAAGAGCCACGTGTACACCGTGTACAGCAACATCAGCACCGACACCGAGCCGCGCATCCAGTTGCGCAGCCAGGTCACCGTGGACCGCACCCGCTGCCTCTACAGCAACGACCTCCCCGAGCGCATCACCGAGCTGGCCCCGACCAGCTACTACAATGCCATCGAGGACTGACCGCGGGATGCGACCGGCCGTTGCCGCCCCGGGCGAGCGGGCCATGTCCGCCGGGCTTGCAGCAGCAGAGACCGGCCCCCATCGCGCAGGACCGACGGATCATGGCGTTCTCTGAACAGCTCGCCGGCCGCATTCGCACCGCCCTGCGGCGCCGCAAGGGCCTCACCGAGCGCCGGATGTTCGGCGGCGTCGCGTTCATGGTCCACGGGCACATGGCCTGCGGGGTCATCGATGACATGCTGGTGCTCCGCCTCGGCGATGACGGCGCGGACGAGGCCCTCGCGGAACCGTACACCCGCCCGATGGACTTCACCGGCAAGCCCCTGCGCAGCATGATCTACGTCGACCCGGCGGGCACCCGCACCGACGCGGCCCTCAAGGCCTGGATCGACCGCGGCCTCAAGTACGTCAGGACGCTGCCGCCGAAGGATTGAGCGGCACCGGCCTCACCAGCGCAACGCCGGTGCTGTGCCTGCCACGGCCAACGGAGTACCGTTGACCGCGCCACCCCGCCAACGCTGTCACGGACCGGTTCCAAACCCCGCTGAAATCTCTCATTGACAGCCCCCCCGGCACCGGTGATAGACTCACGGACGCAAGTTCACGTGGGACAAGCAGATAGAATCGCCGATCCCCGATTTGAACGCCCGGTGCGGCGGCGCCCGGTCGATGTGGCAGGACTACTCCAGCAAGCGAGGTGCGAACCATGATTCTCGGGAAACTCTGGCACACGCTCAAGGCCCAGATCAACAAGCTCGCCAACATCTTCTGGACGGCCGACCCCATCGCCCAGATGCAGTACGAGTACGACCTGGCCGTGAACCAGCTCAAGGAAGGGCGCGAAGGACTCGAGCAGTACCGGGCCCTGGTCGAACGCGTCTCCGGGCAGGTCAACCGCGACGAGACCCACGTTCGCAACCTGGAGGCCAAGGTCAAGGCGTACCTGCAGGCCGGCGACCGCGAGACGGCGTCGAAGTTCGCGCTGGAACTGCAGAAGGCCAGGCAGCAGCTCGAAGAGAACCGCCAGCAGCTTGCGCTGCACGAGAAGTCCTACGAGAACAACCTTCAGAAGATCAAGCACGCCGGCGGCAAGCTGGCCAAGGTGCGCGAGAAGATCGCCAAGTACGACGCCGAACTGAAGATGAGCCGGGCCGAGGCCGAGATGGCCAAGCTGGCCGAGAGCTTCGACTTCAACCTCACCACCGACTTCGGTCAGATCGAGCAGGTCATCCAGGATCGCATCGGCCTCAACCGGGCCAAGGTGCGGGTGTCGTCGGACCTGTCCGGCGAAGGCATCGCCGACATCGAGCGCGAACAATCCATGGAGAAAGTGCTCGCCGACCAGGCCCTGCGCGACTTCGAGGTGCAGATGGGGCTCGTCACGCCGGAGACGGCCAACGTCGCCGCGGCGGAGAAGGAACTCGGACCGGCGAAGCAAGCGGTCAGTGATGAGTCATGAGTGATGAGTGATGAGTGAAGAACGGCGGCCGATTCGGCGATTCGAGGATCTTATCGCCTGGCAGCGCGCAAGGGCGCTCACACGCGAAATCTACGCGGTCACAAACCGCGGATCATTCGCAAGAGACTTCTCGCTGAAGGACCAGATTCGACGGGCGGCCGTGTCGGCCATGTCGAACATCGCGGAGGGATTCGAGCGGAAGAATCCGCGAGAGTTTCACCAGTTCCTGTCGATAGCCAAGTCGTCCTGCGCTGAGCTTCGCTCGCAGTTATACGTGGCTCTGGATGCTGGACACATTGACGAAACGTGCTTCACTGCCATGTTAGGCGAATCAGAAGAGGTAGGACGGCTGATCGGCGGCCTGCGTGCGTCTGTGGAACGGAGAAAGGAGCAGGCATGAGCAGCGACCCCCAGGTGAATCAGGGCGTTCCGGTAACCCCGATTTCCAACTCATCACTCATCACTCATCACTCATCACTTCTTCCGCCCTTCTCCCTCGAACTCTCGGAGCGGTACTTCTCCGGTACCGCCAGCGTTTTCGTATTGCATGGCAACGTGCACGACCTCGTTGAGATTCCCCAAAGCAACGCCGGGCTTTCGCGGGCGTCTGAGGGGGCGAAAGACGTTGCGGCGGCCTACGGCAGTCTTCAGGACTATCTCGCCCGGCAGCTCTTCGGGTCGTGGGACATCGTACTCCAGTACGATCTCGCGGGAGGTTTGCGGCCGCTG
>CAYVVX010000212.1:2976-8071 GCA_964455315.1 uncultured Planctomycetales bacterium
GGCGGGCGGCGATCCGAACCGTTTGCAGACCATGATGCAGCAGCTCATCGCCCGGATGGGCGACGCCGGGGCCTGGCCGCGGGAGCCGGACGCGGCGCTGCTGCTGATCGACCGGTTCATCGAGCGGAACATGCTCGAGGAGGACCCGTCCAAGCGTCGGTCGGTCGCGGTGCTGTTCGACTACGCGCAGTACCTGGTGCCGGCCGGCGACCTCGGCGGCATGGCCCGCAGCCAGGGCGCTAACCTGATCCGCTTCCTGGGCTGGGCGCGGAACCCCTTCATCAAGCGCTGCAACATCGCCTTCTGCCTGATCGCCGAGAAGCTGGCCGAGATCAACGACCGCCTGGTGCGCAGCCCGCACGTCGCCACCATCGAGGTGCCCCTGCCCGACCAGCCGGCCCGCGAGAACTTCATCCGCGGTGCCGCGGAGGGCAGCGACTGGACGGCACTGTCCGACTTCGCTCCCCAGCAGATGGCCGAGTTGACCGCGGGCCTGAGCCTGGTCAACCTCAACCTGCTCATCGCCCAGGCCAGGCCGGCGCCCAACCGCCCCGGCAAGCGCATCGACGGGGCCACCTTCAAGCGGCTCAAGAAGACCATGATCGAGCGGCAATGCCAGGGGCTGCTGGAGTTCGTCGAGCCGAAGCACACGCTGGACCTGGTGGTCGGCTCCGAGCCCGCCAAGCAGCGGCTGCGCGAGGACGCGGAGCTGATGCTCCGCGGACACCTGGAGTTCGCGCCCATGGGCTACCTGGTTTGCGGGCCGGTCGGTACCGGCAAGACCTTCCTGGCGGAGTGTTACGCGGGGTCGATCGGCATCCCCTGCGTCAAGCTGCGCAACTTTCGCTCCAAGTATGTGGGCGAGACCGAGGGCAACCTCGAACAGGTGCTCACCGTGCTGCGCTCGCTGGGCCCGGTGGTGGTGATCATCGACGAGGCTGACGCGGCGCTGGGCAATCGCTCGGCCGAGGGCGACTCGGGCACCTCCAGCCGGGTGTTCAGCATGATCGCCAGCCAGATGGGCGACACCACCTATCGCGGGATGATCGTGTGGATGCTGCTGACCAGCCGCCCGGACTTACTGCCCATCGACCTGAAGCGGCAGGGCCGGGCCGAGGTGCACATCCCGCTGTTCTACCCGCAGACGGCGGACGAGGTGCGGCGGATGTTCATGGCCATGGCCAGGAAGAACAAGCTGCCTCTGCAGGAGAGCGACCTGCCGCCGATGGAAGCCGGCGGGCAGCTCAGCGGTGCGGATATCGAATCGATCGCGCTGGCGGCCCAGCGGCACGCGCTCAACGAGAAACGCCAGGCCCTCACGCGGGAGGACATCGAGCGGGCGGCGAAGGAGTTCATCCCCTCCGCACAGGGGCTGGAGAAGGAGATGCAGGAGCTCGCGGCGGTGCTGGAGTGCACGCAGATGAGCTTCCTGCCGGACGACTGGCGCGAGAAGCTGGCCGGGCCGGAGGGCAAGGCCGGCCTGCAGCAGCGGTTCAACGCGATCCGCCAGGCAATCGAGGCGATGTAGGGTCCGCGAGTCACTTCCACCCGAGCAGCTTGCCCCGGTCGAACCGCGGCTCGGCCTCCAGGGCATCGATGACCGGCATCCGCCCGTACTTGGGGTTGTCGAACCAGCTGTCCAGGGCGAAGATGCCGCTGTCGGCGTGGTAGATCCAGCACATCTGGGCGAACAGCGGGTCGCCCCAGTAGTCCTCGCGCCTGGGGTTCAACCGCCGGAAGATCTCGATGTTCAGGTCGCGGTGCATCTCCTTGGTGACCTGCGGATAGTTCTTGTCATCGTGGTTGTCGGGAAAAGCTCCGCCCTCGGTGGACAGCACCGGAATCGGCGCGGGCAGGTACTTGTCCATCAACGCGATGAGCAGCTCGATGCCCAGGTAGCAGGTGTTGTTCTTCATCAGCGAGTCGACCCGCTCCTGCTTCGTGGCGTGGGGCATGTTCCGCTGCGCGTCGAAGGGATAATCCAGCGGATGGTTGGCCGGACCCAGGTGCACGCCAAAGGCGCAGCCCGCGAAGGCCTCCTCCAGCTTGCCCATCTTCTGGTAGTATTTGAAGGTGTCGTCCCACCACACCCCGGCCGACCGGCCGTCCGCACCGCCGACACTCATGGCGTAGAAGACGGGAATGCCGCCGGACTCCCGGATCATCGGCACCACGCGGAGCCACTGATCGCAGACCCGCTCGGTCAGGTTGCCCTTGTCCCATTCGCCCTCGGACCACTCCAGGCTCAGGTTCGGCTCGTTGCCCGACTCGATGTAGCGGGCCCCGGCGGCGACGTACTGCCTGACCAGGTCGCGGAACTCGGCCTCCTCCTTGCCGGGACGCGGATAATGCGGCGCCGGGCGATCGACGTAGATGCGCACCACCGGCTCGACGCCCTGCCGCCGCGCGGCCCGGGTCACCTCCAGCTTGTTGGACCCGCAGGCCAGCACCTTGAACCAGCTGAACCCGTACTTCTGCTTGAGCTCCTTGAAGAACGCGTCCGGATCGCCCGGGATCCACATGCACGCGGGGTTGTCGTGGATACCCCAGCCGGTGTCCGGCGCCGGCGGGCGGGGATACGCCGAGAGCGGCAGCCACGGCGCCGGCGGGGGCTTCTTCGCGGACCCGGCACGGGCCGCCCCGCCTTCCGACTTCTCCGCGGCCGCACAGCCGCCCGGAGTCAGCAGCGCGACCAGCAGGAGCGCGGACACAGTCGTCCCCGGAAACACCAACCCGCGCATCAGTGAGGCCATGCGGTCAATACGTTTCGAATGGACGTTCATGGGCGTGAATTCTCCGGTGTGACAACCCAGGTGTGCATCCGCACCAGCCGGCCCGGCAGGGGCGGCGGCTCGCGGCGACTCAGGCGGTATTCTGATGAGCCGCGGTCACATGGTCAAGCCGCCCACAAGGCCAGCATGGCGTCAGCCGGAAGCGGTCCGTATAATGCCCGCGTTGATCAGCAGTCGGCGCCTACAACCGAATTCGGACAGCTCATGTGGCGGCTCAGGCTCCTTCTCAAGGCACACCCCGAGGCATCCCGCCGGCGGCCCGCCAGGACCGCTCGCCGGGCATCCATCGCCGGATGCGCCATCCGCGGTATGCTGGCGGTGATCTGTCTTCAGCAGACCGGCTGCAGGCCTCCGGACACCCCCTATCCCGCGTCGATCCAGTCGATCCGCCCGACGGAACGCATCCACGGGGTGAAGGAGGCGGCCCGGAGGAATGATCGCGACGCGATTCCGCTGCTGGTCGACCGCCTGGAAGACGACGACGACGCGGTGCGGATGTACGCGATCCTGGCCCTGGAGAAGCTGACCGGATCGCGCATGGGTTACGAGTACTACGCGCCGGAGCCGCAACGCTGGCGGGCGGTGCAGGCATGGAAACGGCACCTGCGGGAAGAGACGCCCTCGACGGCACCCGCCGATCAAGGAGCCGGATGGTGAGCGACCGGTCGTCGCATACGCCGGGGTCACTGCTCAGGGTGAGCATCACCTCCGACCCGGAGCGGGCGGCGAGGGTGCGGCAGGCCGTCGAGCGGTTCGCCCGGCGGCTCGGCTTCACCGAAGCGGACGCCGCGTCGGTGGTGCTGGCGACCGATGAGGCGGTGTGCAACGTGATCAGGCACGGCTACGACGGCGCCGGCGGGCAGCCGATCGAGGTGATGCTCGCGGCCATCGCTCGCGACCGCCGCAAGGGCATCGAGGTGACCATCGAGGACAGCGCCAGGGCGGTCGACCCGGATCAGATCGCCGGCCGGGATCTCGCCGACGTGCGGCCCGGCGGGCTGGGCACGCACATTATCAACACCGTGATGGACGAAGTGGACTACCGCCCGCGCGAGCCGGTGGGCATGAGCCTGCGGATGGTCAAGTGGATTCCTGACTCGCCCGCGGGCGATCAGGCCGCCGATGGGCAAGCGGGAAAGGGTTAGCGGCATGGCAACGAAGCGGAACTGTGTCAAAGAGATTCGCAACGAAGGGTCGGCCGTGGTGGTCGCGCTGACCGGCGAGGTGGACCTCCATCACACGCCGGAGGTGCACAGGGCCCTGGTCTCGGTGGTGGAGAAGAAGCCGGCCCTGCTGGTGATCAACCTGGCCGAGGTCCGCTACATGGACTCCTCGGGCATCGGCACGCTGGTCGAGGTGCTCCGCCGGGTGGCCGCGTACCAGGGCAAGCTGGCCTTGTGCCACATGAACGACCGGGTACACAGCGTGTTTGAAATCACCAAGCTGGATCACTTCTTCAAGATCTTCGACACCGAGGCGGAGGCCCTGGCCGCATGAGCGCGGCGGCGAACCAGTCGCGTCGCAGCCCGGCAGCGGTGCCGGTCATCGCCCTGGGCCAGGCGGGGTTCGGTGCCCTGCGGAAGGCCGGCAACGCCTTTCGCTACGTCGGGGGGATGGCCTACCTGGTCTGGGACGCGGGGGTGTGGGCGGCGAAGAGCGTTCTTCCGGGGGTCAAGTTCCGCGGCAGCGCCCTGGCGGCGCAGATGGTCCGCGTGGGCGTCCGCAGCATTCCCATCGTCATCCTGGTGCAGGTGTTCATCGGTATCATCCTGGCATTGCAGCTCGCCCCCACCCTGCAGTCCTACGGCTCGATCGAGAGCGTCGCCACCATCGTGGCCATCGCCATGACCCGCGAGTTGGGCCCGCTCATCTCCGCGATCGTGCTCAGCGGTTTCGCCGGGGCATCGATCGCCGCGGAAATCGGCACCATGGTCGAGTCCGAGGAGATCAAGGCCCTGCGGGCCCATGCGCTCAACCCGATCCAGTTCCTGGTCGTGCCCCGGCTGCTGGCCACCACCATCATGCTGGTCGGATTGACCATCCTGGCCGACGTGGTCGGCGTGCTCGGCGGGCTGTGGGTCAGCGACCAGGTGCTCGGCATCCAGCCGATGCGCTATCTGGAAGTGACCCGGCAGGCGGTGTTCTATCGCGACTTCTTCACCGGGCTGATCAAGGCCGGGGTGTTCGGACTGCTCATCTCGCTGATCGCCTGCTACGAAGGGCTCGGCGTCAGCGGGGGCGCCGAGGGCGTCGGCAAGGCCACCACCGGCACGGTGGTCAAGTCGATCGTGGCGCTGATCGCG
>CAYVVX010000213.1:0-8068 GCA_964455315.1 uncultured Planctomycetales bacterium
GACACTGGCGTACGACGCCTGTGATTTGTTGCTCGCACCACCGGCCACGACCGCGTAGTCGCCCGCAGCCTGATGGTTTGCCCCCCCGCCGATCGTCGAAGCCTCACCCCCCGCGTTATGGGTGCGACCACCGGCGATCGTGGCATCGTCACCGGAGGCGATGTTTGTCGATCCCCCGCCCACCGTGGTGTGCAGTCCTTCGGCCCGGTTGCTCAGGCCTCCACCGACCGTCGCATAGGCGGAATCGTCGAACGAGCCGGCACCATCGCCGGCCTGATTCTGTTTGCCGCCCCCCACAACGCCATAATCATCCTCAACGTGATTGATACCACCACTGTTCCCGCCACCGACGATCACGCCACCGGTGACCCCGGTTTGTACGGCATTGCCGGCATATCCACCGATGATGTTGGGGCTCGCGGTCGTCGGTACGGTATGCAGTCCGGGCAGGGCGAGGGCGTGCGGCGAGGCGGTCAACGGCTGGCGCGGGCTCAGGGTTGCATAAAGGCCGCTCCCGGCGGGGCTGCGCACGGCGATCTGGAGCCAGCGTTTCTCACCGTTGAATGCAGCGGGGCCGAAATCCAGCGCGACCGCGAACAGGCCGTCGGCGACGGCAACGTTGTTGATATTGAGGGTTACGCTGATCCGGTGGATCGGATCTGTACTGGCCGGATCCTCCCATAGGCTGAAGGTGAAGTCGGCCGTATCGTTCACCGGGGAGGCGCCCAGCTCCAGCCTGCCCTGATAGGTGAACGTCGTGCTCAGCGGCTCACCGCCCCACGCAGCCACCGCGGTAACAAACAACCATGCCGCCGCCAAAGGCGATCGGTCCACAACTCGATGGCATCGGTTAAATGGGGTCACTTCGCATCCTCCTGTGAAGGGGTGTCATTTCCCATCAATTCCTCGACCCGTTCCAGCCGGGCGGACAGCTCCTGGATCATTCTTTCCTGCCGGGTGATCCGAGCTTCCTTCTGGTCGATGGTGTCCTTCAGTTCCCTGGCAGCCTCGATCAGCAGAGGCGTGATCCGGCCGTAGTCGATGGAGAGGTAGCCGTCGCGACCTTCGTGAACGACCTCGGGCAGGATCTCGCGAACTTCCTGGGCGATGAGGCCGACCTGGCGGTCCTCGCTGAACTGACGATCGGGGTAGGCGTCGCGCTTCCATTCGTACGAGACGGGGCGCAACCTGGCGACCTTCTTCAGTGCCCCGTCGATTGGCCTTAGGTCCGTCTTGTATCGTGCATCAGAACAGGTCAATGTCCCGCATGACGCGAACACGTTACCGTTGACCCGGATGTTGCCCGCCACCTGCAACTTCTCGCTTGGCGCCCCTGTACCAATGCCCACGTTTCCACCCTGCCGATTGAGGAAGAGACTTGCGGCTCCCCCGTTGTTTCGGGCCATGACTTCATTGTCGTCAAAGGCCAGGTTCGAGCCAGTCGTCGAGCCCAATTGGGCATACCCGCCCGATGTCAGCGTCATCCCTGTTCCGCCCACGATCTGAAAGGGCAGCTGCGGATTCGTCAGGCCAACGCCGACCCGTGGTGCCGATCCGCCGAGACGGACTGCGCCGCCATCCGGATTGATGTCAAGAGTTGAAACATTCGTCGAGGAGCGTGCCTGCAGGAAGTTGTCATCAATCTCAAGGTGCGTGCTGTTGCCGCGTCCGACAAAGATGTAGTGGTTGTCACCGGGTGGCCCGAAAGGGCGCCGGACGTTGAGTCGGGCGTCCGTATCCGTATCGCCGAGCGCAACGCGTTCCGCCGAATCCACGAAGATCCCCCGCGTCTGGAGCGCGTAGGGCGTGGGCGTGATGGGCTGGCGGGGAGACAGTAAAGTGACCGGCCCTCCGGAGGGGCAGGCGACGGCGATTTCCAGCCAGCGGGCCTCATTGCCGAACGCACTGGCGCCGAAGTCGAGGGCGACGCTCAACAGGCCGTTGCTGAGGCTGATCGGTGGCGGGTTCGTCCCCTGACCGTCGAACGTGAGGGTCGGGCCGACTTGGGCGCCCGCCGCAGGGTCATCCCATAAAGAGAACAGGCAGTCGCATGTATCACTCACCAGGCCGCCGTTCAGCCGCAACTGTCCCTGATAGGTCAATGCCGTTCCCAGCGTCTCAGCCCCGCGGGCTGAAACCGCCGAGACGACCACCCAGAAGGCGATGCGCGTGCACGGCGCTCCCCATCGGCAATGCAGCCTCGTGTCCTGCATGTGAAATCTCCCGTGAAAGGACCAGTCGCTGATCAACCTGGAAGCGAAAATGCGCGAGCGCGAATCGGCTGGTTCGACCTGCACTGGCTGAGTTCGGACAGGGCGGGGAGATCTTCGGCAGAGGATGTTCATTCAACCCGGCCATCGTCATCGTACCGCAGCACGAGTTGGAGGTACAACCCAAATCCTGTTGAAATGTCCCCAGCAGTCCAGATCTGCGCGAGAGACCCTGATGCAGATTGAGCCGTGCTGCTGCACAGAAAGCTGTTGCTCAATGCAGGGAGTGCTCACCTTCAGGTGTCGGCGCTTGCGATCAGGAGCGGTCCGGTTACGGCCCCGGCAGCGATGCGCAGCGTGAAACTTCTTCTGAAAAGGGCAAAAACAATCGGTTTTTGCCTTGAACGATGACAATCGCGGGTTTATGATAGCGCGTCGTTAATCGGATTGGCCCCTCCGGGCAGGTCACTATCTCGACACGTTCTGCGTTCGATCATGAGATCATTCTGGATCTCGAATCTCTGTCGACGGGTCGTGCGAACGTGCTTGCTCCGCTTTGTGAATCGCGCATGATGCGCGCCCTCTTCTGCGTGGGATAACGGAGCCTCGCAACTCTCCCTCTCGACAGGCTGTAACGCCCGGTATCACCAGTTCGGAAGAAGCAGGCGTCTGCCAGGCAAGACGGTCCGCCGCTTCAGCACTCCTACTTTTCCTCTCGAAGCAGGAGGATTATCCATGGACATGACGAACTCTCTTCAGCGCGTCGCGATCCTGGTCGCCGCTGGCGGCGTGCTCACGACGTCCACCCGCGCACACGCCCAGTGCAGCCCGGGAGGCCTGAATGACGGCCCGCTGGAAGTCACCAAGGGCTCGATCGAAATCGACTTGACCTTTACCGACGACGACTGGCTCGATTGCGGCGCGGCCGGCGACTACATGTCCGCCGCCCAGGCCCAGAATGCGATCGACTCGCTGGACAGCAGTTATGACGTGCTGGACGGGTTCGGATTCGTCGAGCCGTGGCTCAGCGGCGTACCCGACTTCAACGTCTACGCCTATGACTCCGGCAACATCGGCACCACCAACCAGAGCTGCATCACACTGGATACGCCTTCGCGCCGCTGCTCGCCCGAAATGCGCGTCCGCAAGACCCTCCACCACGAATTGTTCCACGCGGTGCAGATGGGCTACCAGTGCGACATCAGCAGTTGTGACATCGGCGACCTGGTGTCGATGGGCTTCTGGGTGGCCGAGGGCACGGCCCGCTGCCTCGACGACCGGTTATACAGCGATCTTGACGGGGCCACCTACAACACGACCTTCTGGGAGGAGGTCGACACCTACATGGGCCAGACCGACGTGGCCCTGACCTCGTCTTCGTATCGCTCGTGCCTGTTCTGGAGCTACCTGTGTGAGCAGTTCGGATCCGACAGTGGCGAACCGCAGCGCGGCATCGACTTCATCCGGCGCTACTTTGAGCAACTGGTCAGCAACGGGGATCTGGACAGCCTCGGCGGGCTGGATGATGAAATCAAGGATTCAGGCGGCGGATCGCTCGATGCCGCGTTTCATGACTTCACCATCGCGGTCTATGCCCGCGAGTTCGATGTTTCGCCCCTCCCAAACGCGATCGAGGACAAATACCTGTTCATCGACGAACAGCCGGGGAATGGTGACAGCGGCGCCTACACCAATGTGACCCGCACCCAGACCTACAACTCCTTCCCCCAGAACGACAACGACAACATCAATGCCTACGCCTCCAAGTACTACGAGCTCACCTTCGATGCGAACGAGTGTCAGGCGGTCGGCTTCCTGGGCAACTCGGACGATCCGGTCGCATGGTCGCTGGTCGGGGTGACTCCGGACGGTCGAGTCACGACGCTCAGCAAGGGAGTCGGCACCGATTACGGCCGAACGATCATCAACTCCCCCACCGATCCCATCGAGCGGTTGACCGCGGTGGTTGCCGGTCTGGGTAATGCCACCAACTTCGAGTACACCTTTGACGTGGGCACCCCGCGGGTGATCGTGGTGCGCCCCAGCCTCCAGCGACCGGCGTTCGCGGGACCATACGATGAGCCCGGGCGGTTCCTGGTCCGCGTCGTCGTGGAGGGCCCTGAAGCCCTCAAACCACCGGGCATCGGCCAGCGCTCGGTGCAGGGGCTCCGCCAGGAGGACTTCACCGTTTCCGTCAACAACCTGGATGCGGCGGTGCTGACCGCCTCATACGTCGGCAATGAGTACTGGCTGGTGGTGCAGGCGCCGGTACAACCGGCTGACGGCCTGTACGATCTGCAGGTCAGCCTCTGCGAGGGGGTGGCCGTGTCCGATGTGGCCAAGCTCGCGGTGCTTTACGGCGACATCATCATCAATCACATGGTGGTCATCGACAAGTCCGGGAGCATGTCCGATCCGGCAGGCAGCCCCAAGATCGACGCGGCCAAGAACGCCGCCAGCCTCTACGTGGATTCGGTGTCCCCGCAGGATCGGCTGGGCGTGGTGGCCTTCGACGGCGATACCACCGCCTGCAACGACGATGCGCAACTGCTGGAAGCACTCGGCGCAGCCTCGGCCGCCAAACGCAGCTCGGCCAAGACCAAGATTGATGGCCTGGGCACCGGCGGCTGGACTTCCATCGGTGACGGTCTCTGGAAGGCCCAGGATGAGTTGGACGGCTTTGCCGGTCCCACGGATCTGCATGCCATGGTGCTCCTCTCCGATGGCGAGGAGAACGAAGCCCGCTGGTGGGCCAGCAATGTGCCCTGCATGGGTGCCCGCGACCGGATCGTGCCGGAGGACACGGTCATCAACGCGATCGCCTTCGGGCCGGACTCGAACCAGGCGTTGATGCAGCAGATCGGCGCGGCTACGGATGGAGATTTCACCTACGTGGATGTCCAGGACTCCGCGGGCAATCTGACCCAGCAGAGTCCCGCGGCGCCCGCGGCGCCGGGTGATACCCTGACCATGAACAACGATCTGGCCGATGCGTACCTCCGCAGCCTGGAGCGGACCCGGGCCCTGGAACGGCTCTACTTCACCTCCGGGAACCTCGGCGCAGGCGGAGCGGCCGAGTTCGACATGCCCATTCTCGAATCGAAGGTGACCAGCGCCATCGTATTCATCAACTGGGACAAGCCACAGGGCATGGATCTGGTCCAACTGCTCGATTTCAACGGCAATGTCGTGACCGCGGCCAGCGCTGACATCTTCCAGTCTCCCACGCACATCGTCTATCACCTCCATCAGCCCATCCAGGGGGGAGGCAAGTTCGTCGTTCAGTTGAAAGCCGGCGCGGACCTGCAGTACATCGCCGGTGTCCTGGGACGGCAAACGGTCGGGGCACAGATGGTCCTGCAGGTTCGCCAGGTGAACACGGGCGGGGTGACCCAGGAGCCTGAAGGCGGACGGTTCGAACAGGGCGTGCCGGTCACGATCCTGGCGGCACTGACCGACGAGCGCGGTCCGGTGCTCAGCGCGGTGCTGAACCTGCAGGTACGCAGGCCCGATGGCACGCTGGCCTGCGGACCCCTGCGCCTCCGCGACGATGGTTCGCAGAATGATGGTGAACCGGGCGACGGCATCTACGGGGCCATCTTCACCGACACATCCCAGGCGGGCCTGCCGCGCGGGGTCATCAATGACGACCCCAAGAACCCACCGCGCGAGGAGGGCCGGCCCGGCACCTACCGGGTCACGGTCACGGCCGTGGGCAGTTCTCCCAGCGCCGGGGAATTCACGCGCACCGACAGCACCGCCTTTCACATTTTTGCAGGGCCGGATCGCGATGGAGATGACCTCCCCGATACGTGGGAAGTCTACTACGGGACGGATGCCGGAGTCCCGGACCACAACCTCGATCCGGACGAGGATGCGTTGACCACTGGCGAAGAGTTCAAGAACGGCACCGACCCGCTGGATGCCGACACGGACGACGGCGGTGAGATGGATGGCTCCGAGGTGCAGCATGGCCGCTGCCCGCTGGAGCCGTCGAACGACTCCCTGCCCCGCCCGGTCAATGTCGAGGTGGTGACGGAAACCGCTGACTTCAGCCCGAGCCTGCTGAAGCCCAACGCCCTGCTCCTGCGCTTTCCGGTTCATTCCTCCTATACGCGCATGCGCATCTTCCGTCGCAAGCTGGGAGATCCCAATCCGCCTCAGCTGGTCGATGAGGTGGATCTGTCCAACTTCGATCCCCCCTACTACGACACCAACCTTCCCGCTGGAGTAGGCCAGGAGTACCAGTTCCAGGCAGTCGGCGCCAACGGCGCTCTCTCCGGGATGTCCCCGCTGGTCAGCGGCATGGCCCTGAATCAACCGCGGAAACCACGCGGCTGGGTGACCATCAACAACGAGTCGGCACTGACCGATCGACTCCAGGTCAAGGTGCGGCTGGACGCCACCGGCGTGCCGGCAGGTGAAAGTGCGCCCGTCGCCTACCGCCTGGCCAACGGCACAAATGTAGCCGGTGCGGTCTACGCCCCCCTGCCGCCGTCCGGAAAACCGCTCAACTGGACCCTGGCGGGTGTCGTGGGGTTCCCCGGGCTGAAGCGGGTGTCCGCCCAGTTCCGCGACCAGGATGGCAATGAGTCACCGGTCTACACCGAAAGTGTTCCCTACGCACCCAATGATGACTTCGACAACGACGGCCAGACCAACCGGTTCGACAATGACGACGACATGGACGGGCTGCCGGACGATGTTGAGCTGGATATCGGGACGGATCCCTTCGATCCGGATTCCGATGACGATGGCCTGACCGACGCCGAAGAGATCGAGATCGGCACGAATCCGCGCAACCCGGACACGGATGGCGACGGTATTCCCGATGGGAGCGATCCGTTCCCGCTGATCCCGGTCGATGCGGAATGTGACTTCAACCACGACGGCAAAGTGGATCAGCTCGACTTCGACCAGTTCGCCGATTGCGCCTCAGGGCCGGATGTGCCCCTGACCCCGGGCTGCGAACGCATGGACTTCGACACGGACGGCGATGTGGATCAGGAGGACTTCGCGCGGCTGCAGGTCTGCTTCACCGGCGCACCGTGATGGTTCGTGCGGAGCCCGTGCCACCTGCATGAGGCCTCCGCCGATCCGGAATCGGGGAGGCACTGTCAGGCGTACGCGCCTGGCCGTGCCGCCTGCCGCCGAAACGGTCACGCCCCCCATCAAGCGCGGAACGACGATATTGAAGAAGAGGAGGCATTTCGAGTATGCTAAGAGATGCGGAGCGATGATCGTGTTCCCGAGTATCGGAGTGAACGGACATGTCGCTGATCGTCCGGCCATCCGTTCGAACATCGGCCACGCTATGGACTTTCGCATCGTTCGCCCTGGCGGGCTCGAGTGCCCTGGCACAGGTACAGATCGGGGACGACCACCCCGCGTCCTTTACCTCACCCCAGCACTACGCCGGTACGGCGGCTCCCGCAGGCCGGGAGGTGCGCTGGTCGCACACACTGCACCATCCCGGCGCGACTTACCTGGCCCTGCACTTCGTGGATTTCAATCTCGCCGAGGACGATGAGCTGATCGTCGAAGATGCGACTGGCGGGCAGCGCTACTCGATGACCGGGCGGGGCAAGATGAACGCGGGAACGTTCTGGGCCCGCCATGTCAGGGGGGATACGATCCAGTTGCAGCTGCTGGTCGGCAGCGCGTCCGGCGGGGACGGTTTCATCATCGACAAGTATGCTGCCGGACGTCCCGAAGCCGAGACCTTCTTTGAACCGAGGGCGATCTGCGACGCCGACGATCGTGACAACGCGGTGTGCTATCGCGATTCGCTGCCGGTGGTCTATGACCATTGCCGCGCCGCCTGCCGGCTGGTTATTCAAGGCAGTACCGGCTGCTCC
>CAYVVX010000214.1:0-4569 GCA_964455315.1 uncultured Planctomycetales bacterium
TGGTGATCACCGAGCGGTCGAAGGAGTTGTAGGCCTTGGGCGCGGCGTAGAGAACCTCGGCGGCGATGGTGTTCTCGCCCTGGTCAAAGCGGACCTGGTGCGCGTTGAACAACTCCAGCCGCGGCTGCCTCGCGGTTGTGGGGCGCTTGCCACCCCATTCCACCTCGAAGGCCAGCGGCGACCACGTTGAATCGGTGAACGCCTGAATGGACACCTGGTCGGGCAGCTTCTCCTTGCCTGCCACGCGCAGCTTGAGCGTCGAGCGGTAGCGGGCGTCGAAGTCGCCGAGATCCTTGAACTCCTTCGCGTTGACCGGCGCGAAGCTGAAGCTGACCGTCCCGGCGCTTTCGGTTCCCGCCGAACAGTCGATCGTCTGCCACTCCCCGCGATACCAGTCGCCGATGTCCAGCCAGCCGGAGCTGCCGGCACCGGAGGGCTTGTCGCGGGGGATGCGTCGCTGAGGCCAGGAGGAACGCCAGTACTGTAACTGGAGCGAGGACGGGTCGGGTACGGGCCCGTCGTTCGGGAAGGTGACGACGACACGGAAGATGTCGCGGGCATCCTCCCACATGAGTCCGACATCCGTGCCGTCGGGCTCCCAGCGCATGAGCTGGGCCCAGGGTGCGACGTCGACCTGGTCGCCCTCCTTGGGCAGTTCCACCGGGGAAGCGGTGGCGATGATGGGCACGAGAGAGAGCGGTACGGCGTACATCAAGCGGCTCCCAATGGTTGTGTCAGAACAGGAGATGGTTCGCCGCGGATGACACGCGCTCCGCCTCCGTTGAACGGAGCGGAAGGTCGGGCCCCGGCGATTCCGCGACCAATTCTTAACCCAAGGGTGGGCAAAGCTCAAGGAAGGCTGAACTTCACGAGGCGCTGTCGGCGGGCTTGTCAGCGTCGGCCTTGGCGGGGACCGCCTGCGGCGCGCCCTCGGCGGCGCCGCCCTCGATCCAGCGGCGGACGAGATCCAGCTTGTCGGCGTCAAGCTTGCTCTGCATCGGCGGCATGTAGGGCTCTTCGGCATGGGTGATCAGCCGATACAGCAGGCTCTCGTCCGGCTTGCCGGGAACGACGACCCTGCCGGAGTCGCCCCCCTTCATCAACGCCTGGAAGTTGACCAGCACCAGGCCGTTCTTGGCCTTCTCGGGATTGTGGCAGCTGGCGCAGCGGGCCTCGATGAGCGGACGGATGTCGTCGTTGTAGGTCATCGCGGCGGGCCTGGTGTCCCCGGGCGGGGCCTTCTGAGGTTGGGCGGCCTGCCGGGCGGCGGACTTGTCGGCCGGCGCCTCCTGCTTTGCCGCGGGTGCCGGCTTCGCCGCCGGCCTGGCCGCGGCGGGTGAGGTCGGTTTGGGAGCCCGAGCCTGCCTGGGAGGCTCGGCGGCCGGGGCGGTGGCGACCACGGCCGGCCGGCTCGCGGGGGTCAGGGCCCGGGCCTGCACCAGGGCGTCGAGCAGCCGGACGAGCACGTCGATGCGGGAAATCTCCTGCTGATTATGGGCGATGCGGACCTGGAGGGCGGTGTTTTCCTCCTTCAGTCGGCTGGTGGTCGAGCGCAGGGTGACCAGCCGGTCGGAGAGCACCTGCGGGTCAATTTTGGCGAGGTCTTCCAGCACCCGGTCGAGGCTGGGCTTGTCCGGGTCGGGGCGGATCTCCTCGCCGCGCAGCGTCGGGGTCATCATCAGCACCATCGCAAGCAGCCAGGCTGTTCGTCCGCTCATATTCAGGCCCAATCCCATGAAGTGTTCGCTCTTTTCCCCGGACACAATCCAGAATAGAGGTTGCGACGGGCGGGGTCAATGGTTTTGTGAGCATCGGCTCGGCGCCCCAGGGGCTTGGTCGCTTCGCTCGCTGCGCCCCTGACAACCTTGGTTCGCCCTCCAGGCACAACACCATCCGTTGGCGGGCAATCGTCGCCGTATCCACTTGAGGATTTCTCCGGCTTCTGATACAGCCACCATGTGAAATCCGGGGCGCGGAGGGACCTCCCGAGGGGCGGCATCCTCGAAACCGGCGAAGCAACCAGGAGACGGCAGGCATGGCGGCGTTAAAGGGTAATGCGGTGGTGGCCCAGTCCGGCGGGCCGACGGCGGTGATCAATGCCTCGGCATGCGGGGTGATCCAGTCGGCGCTGGCCAGGCCGGACACGTTCACCGGGGTCTACGGGGCCCTGAACGGCATCCGCGGGGTGCTGTTCGAGGAGCTCTACGACCTGGGCCGCGAGGAGCCGGGCGTCATCGACGGGCTCAAGCGCACCCCCTCGGCCGCCCTGGGCTCCTGCCGCTACAAGCTCAAGGATCTCAACAAGGATCGCACCGACTACGAGCGCATCGTCGAGGTCTTCAAGGCTCACAACATCCGCTACTTCTTCTACTGCGGCGGCAACGACTCCATGGACACCGCCGACAAGGTCAGCCGGCTGGCGGCCGACCTGAAGTACGACCTCGTCGCCGTGGGTGTGCCCAAGACCATCGACAACGACCTGGTCGAGACCGACCACTGCCCCGGCTATGGCAGCGTCGCCAAGTACCTGGCCACCGCGGTGATGGAGGCCGGCCGTGACACCGAGGCGCTGTACACCGCCGACACCTGCACGGTGGTCGAAGCCATGGGCCGGCACGCGGGCTGGATCGCCGCGGCGACGGGGGTCGCCCACCGGGACGAGCAGGACGCCCCGCATTTGATCTATCTTCCTGAAATAGCTTTCTCGGTGGATCGCTTTGTCCAGGATGTGCGCGACGTGCTGAAACAGATCGGCCGCTGCGTCGTCTGTGTGGGAGAAGGGATCAAGACCGGGAAAGGCGAGTACCTGTCGGAGAGTGGCGGGAAGTTCAACGTCGACGCCTTCGGGCACAAGCAGATGGGCGGGGCCGCGGACGTGCTCCGGGGCATCATCGAGGGCGAAGTGGGGGTCAAATGCCGATCGGTGAAGCTGAGCACGTGCCAGCGCAACGCCATGCACTTCGCCAGCCGGACCGACCGGGACGAGGCGTACATGACCGGGACCGCGGCCGTCGAGGCGGCAGTCGCCGGACACCATCGCAAGATGGTCACGCTGGTTCGGCACGGGAGCGGCCCGGACGACTATTCCTGCACCACCGGTCTGGCCGATCTGCAGGTGGTCGCCAACGGCGAGAAGATGGTGCCGCGGGAATACGTGAACCAGGCGGGCAACCACATCACCGACGCGATGCGCGACTACGTGATTCCCCTGATGCAAGGCGAGGTGGACGTGGCGATCGGTGCGGACGGATTGCCGGTGTACAGCCGGCTGGCACGACACATGCTGGACCGGAAGACCGGCCGGTCGTGGGGACCGGCTTGAGCGGGAGGGATCGATATCGTAAACTCAGGACTTCGCCCGCATGGGACCGCGCTGGACGCCACCGGGCAGGACATGAGTGGGACCGATCGGGTCTGACGAAAACCCGCCGACCCCGCCTCCGGACTCATACTTTTTATACCATTATCCGGAACCACTCATGCTTTGTTTTACGGTGAACCAGAATGGTCGCCCTGTCAGCGCCATTGATCTCTCGGGTGCGCACATCGTCGGTAGCGACGGAGTACCCCTGCGCGCCGAGATCGAGTACCGCGATGCCCGCCTGATGTGCGCCAAGCGTGCCGACGGACCGGCCAGTCTGGCCCTGCTCTGGCCGGTGGCCGAGTGCGGGACCATCCTGCTGGAAACCAGCCGCCTGATGGAGCGGGACAAGCCCTACAACCTTCCCCTGGAAATGGCCCGCGGGCGGCTGATGCGCATGAATGCCAAGCGCGAGGAATGGGGCCTCTACGACTACGACGGCGTTGAGCCGGTCACCGATCAGATCCACGCCGCCCGGGACGTCTTCATCGAGGCGGTCAAGGCCGACGAACCCGGGGAACAGTCCAGCCTCGCGGAGCAGGCCCTGCGACTGGCCCTGGCGGCCGGCGAGCGGCTCAGCCAGTTCCATGCCGAACTGCTCCTGGCCCGTCGCAAGGCGACCCACGCGTTCGCCCGCCGGACCCTCGGTGTCGGGGTGGACGTTGACAACCCCGCCGACGCCTATCGCCTGCGCCTTCGGGAGGGGTTCGAGTACGCCCACCTGGGCATCCCCTGGCGGATGGTGGAGCCTGAGCCGGGCGGCTACGACTGGGCCGCGATCGATGCCTGGGTCGAGTGGCTGGTGAAGAACCAGGTTCCCATCAAGGCGGGGCCGCTGGTGAGCCTTGCCCCCGGGCACATCCCGGAGTGGCTGCGCAGGGATCTGGGCGACTACGAGGCGCTGCGCAACCAGCTCTTCGAGTACATCCGCCGCGTGGTGGAGCGCTACGGACGCGCCGTCCATCACTGGGACGTGGTCAGCGGGCTGCACGCGGAGACGGCCGTGCCGTTCACCTTCGAGCAGGTCATGGAACTGACCCGGGTGGCGGTGACGCTGGTCAAACAGTTGGCGCCGCAGGCCACGGCGTGCGTGGACGTGGTTCAGCCGTGGGGCGAGTACTACGCCCGCAACCAGAAAACCATCCCGCCGATGCTCTACGCCGACATGCTGGTGCAGAGCGGGGTGGCCTTCGACGCATTCGGGATCC
>CAYVVX010000214.1:4579-8062 GCA_964455315.1 uncultured Planctomycetales bacterium
TCTCCTGTTCGGCGCTCCGGTCGAGGGGTTGTTCGTGCGGGACATGTTCCAGATCTCGGAGAAGCTCGACCGGCTGGGCAGCCTGGGCAAGCCGGTCCACGTCACCGCGGTGCAGGTGCCCTCGGCCAGCCCGGCCGTGAAGGGGTCCAACGGCGGGGGCTGCTGGCACGAGCCGTGGAGCGAAGCGCTGCAGGCCCGCTGGCTGCGTGAGTTCTATGCGATCGCGCTGAGCAAGCCGTTCATCGAGTCGATCACCTGGCGCGACCTGGCGGATCGCCCGGGCGCGGAGCCGCTGCCGTCCGGCGGCCTGCTCCGCGCCGACCTGACTCCCAAGCCCGCCTACCAGGCCTTGCGCGAGCTGCGTGCCCAGATCACCGGCGCCACCCGCCGGCCTCCCGCGGCGAAATCGGTGTGACCCGCTCCCCACGTGGGCCTCTCGGTCATGGATGCGCAACACCCGCCGGACTCCGACCCCGCGTCTCCGCCCAGGGGCCAGCGCGCCGACGCCTCCTGGCGGCTGCACCTGCTGGCCTACGGGCTGCTCGGGACGCTGCTGGCGGGCGTGCTGATCTCCCGCTGGTTCTATCCGCTGGTGGCCCGGGACGACATCGGCGTGGTGCCCCAACGGGCCCACCAGGTGGAGACCCGCCTCGACCCCAACACCGCCGACTGGAACGAACTGGCCACGCTGCCGGAGATGGGTGAAACCACCGCCCGGGCGGTGGTGGCCTACCGCCAGGAGCGGATCGCCGCCGGGGCGCCTCCGCCGGTGTTCGCGGCCGCCGAGGATCTGCTGGCCATCCCCGGCATCGGTCCGCGAACGCTGGAGCGGATCCGACCGCACCTGCGGTTTGCCGCGAGGCATTGACAGCCCGCTTTTTGCGCCTCTAGAATGCCGCCGGATGAGAGCTTCCCTGACGCCGCTGAGCGCGGCGCCGGCCACGACGGGCGATGCCGACCCGAAGCCGCCTGCCCGATGCGAACTCCTTTTCGTGAGGCCCTTGTGATGAAACATTTCCTGCTGCTGACCATCGGTGGGCTCCTGATTGCTCTCCAGCCCGGTTGTACCACGGACGGCGTCGCCTACGATGGCAATCAGCGGATGCAGAATTTCAAGGAACAGGCCGAGATGGACGCCCGCATGCTCAACGACGACATCGACCTGCTCCTGCTGAACGAGCGGCCCAGCCGGCTCTCGCGGTTCCGGGTTCCCTGATCGTTCACCACGTCCGACACCCTTCGCGGTCCTCGCATCCCCTTCCCACCCCGGAGATGCACCGGGCGGCCGATTCGGTCGGGTGGGTTTGCGCGCCATGTAGCGATTGATCCGGCAGAGCCGTCCACCGCGAACGTTTCCATCCGGAAGCGGGCGTCCGACGGCGCCGGCCGCCGCCTCTCTTCGTAACCGCCGCCTGTCCGAGGGAATAGAGCGGCCCGGCCGATGGTTTTCATGGTCGGAAGCGGGGACCGCCCGCAGGGGGGTTCCGACCGGTAACCTCGACGGCCGGACGATCAGGCCGCCGTGTCATCGGCAGGACGGAATCCCGGTCGCCGTCGGGCGCTCGTAAGGAAGAGGAATGTCCACCCCGCGTCCATCCTTCGACGAGGTCGTCATGCCGCACCTGGATACGGTGTATCGCATGGCCCATCGTCTGTCGGGGCGCCCGGACGAGGCCGACGACCTGGTCCAGGAGACATTCCTGCGGGCGTACCGCGCGTACGACCGATTTGAGCTGCGTGACCACGGAGCCCGGCCCTGGTTGCTCCGGATCCTGCACAACGTCTTTTTCACCCGCCGCGGGCGGGAGAAGCGGCAGCCGATGGTGGTTCCCGAGCTGAGCCTGGAGGAATTCGTCGAGGACGCCGATCGGGCCAACCTGTCCGACCTGCCTTCCGGCGAGGTCAACTGGGACCTGTTCGACCAGGAGCTCAAGACCGCGGTGGGCACGCTGTCGCCCGACTTGCGCGAGGTGCTCCTGCTGTGGTCCCTGGAGGGGCTCAGCTACAAGGAAATGGCCGAGGTCTGCGATTGTCCGCTGGGCACGATCATGAGTCGCCTGTACCGGGCCCGTCAGCAGGTGGGCAGCCGCCTGGGTGACTACGCCCGTTCGCGCGGGCTCTCCGTTGAGAGGTCGGGTTCATGAATTGCCGCGAGGTGGGAAAGTTCATCTACGCCTTCGCCGACGGCGAGCTCGACACCGAGCAGAACCTGCCGGTGCTCGAGCATCTCAACGTCTGCCCTTCCTGCGCCCGCAAGGTGAACCTGCAGAGCGAACTGCGGGATCGTCTGCGCGACCTGGAGGCCGGGGTGCGGGCGCCGGATCGGTTGCGGGCCGGCGTGCTCGCGGCGATCGCGGCCGAGCGGGCGGGCTCCGGGCAGGCGGCTTCCGCGTCCGGGCGACAGCCCCACGCGCCCGGGAAGCCGGCAGCGGAGCCGCCGGGGACCGCGCCGCCCCGGAAGCCGCTCAGGATCAGCAGCCACAGGCCGCCGCTCTGGCGCCGCCAGTGGGTCCACGCCCTGGGGCTGGCCGCGGTCATCGGCCTGGCCTCAGTGTCCATCTATCGATCGATGTGGCCGACCCCCTACGCGGACTCCGTCTCGGACACGTCGGCCCATGTCACCGATCGCAGTCCCGGAGCCGTGCGGCTGGCCAACTACGTCGAACAGCTCCACCTGGGGTGCGCCGGCGAGGGCCCCGGCCACCATGATGCCCGTCTGGGCGCGACCGAGCGGGAGGCCGCGACCGCGCTGGAGCAGAAACTGCACATCGCGGTCGCCATGATGCCCACCTCCTGCGGCGTGCCCATCGCGTTCGAGAGCGCCCACGTCTGCCCGGTGCAGGACGCGGACGGAAGGCTGCATGACGCCGCCCACCTGATCTATCGCCAGCAGGACCAGGCCCGCGCCGCCCTGTCGCTGATCTCGCTTCCGGCCCTGCCCGAGGTGGCCCGGCTCAAGCCCTGCCCGAACAACCACTGCAGCATCCTTGCCCCGGCCGGCGCCACCGACCTGACCCCGATGAGCGTGCTGGCCTGGAACAGCAACGAAGGGGCCACCTACATCTTCTGCGGCCCGCTGTCGCCGAGCGACGCCGCCCATGCCGTCCGCCAGCTCACCCGGGGGACGCTGCAGGCGGGCATGTCCCCGTCCCGCCCCGGGTGGGGCCTCGCGTGGGGCGAATCTTTTCGCGGGACGGAACCGCGGGCGGGCATCCCGTCCTCCGGCACCGGGTGGGGCCCGCTGTTTCCCACGCTGCTGAGCACGGGGCTGTGGCCGCCGGGTCGCTGACGGGACCGGGCAGGCACGCGCCCTCCTCCGCGGCGGACGCGGCCGGGATGCTCTGTGCCACCGCCGATCCAGTCACCCCGGGGCCGTGACCCCTTCGGCGGGTGGCATGGTCTGATGTACTCAGCAGGCCGCGGCGAAGGCGCGAACCGGTTCCACCATCGCCACGGCCAGGCGGGTTCGCCTCACCGTGCCAC
>CAYVVX010000215.1:0-8059 GCA_964455315.1 uncultured Planctomycetales bacterium
ACATCGCCGACGTGGGGCAGGAGCGCTGGGAGGAGATCAACTTCCAGCCGGCCGGCACCCCCGGCGGGCGCAACTACGGCTGGCGGCTCAAGGAGGGGGTCCACTGCTTTAATCCCTCGACCGGCTGCGATCCCGGCGGGCTGACCGACCCGATCTACGAATACGGACACGGCAGCAACACCGGCAACCCCTTCCTGGGCTGCGGCATTGCCCCGCTGGGATGCTCAATCACCGGCGGGCGGGTCTACCGCGGGCCGGCCATCCCTGAACTCCAGGGTCGCTATCTCTTCACTGATTTCTGTTCCAACCAGGTGTACAGCCTGAAGGTGGTCGGCGGTGTCGCCACCGCATGCCAGGACCATACGGCCGCGCTGAATCCGCCGGGCCCGGCGACGCTGGACAGCATCGCCTGCTTCGGCGAGGACGCCTGGGGCGAGATCTACATCTGCGACCTCAACGGCGAGCTCTACAAGATCGTTCCGGATGTCCCGCCGGCCGATGCCGACGGCGACGGCTGGCCGGACGACGTGGACAACTGTCCCGGCGTTTCCAATCCCGACCAGGCCGACCAGGATGACGACAACATCGGCGACGTGTGCGATGCGGATCGCGACGGCGACACGGTGGACAACGTGGATGACAACTGCGTGCTGATCCCCAACACGGATCAGGCCGATGCCGACGGCGACGGCGCCGGCGATGCCTGCGACATCTGCCCGGACACGCTCACCGGCGCGTCGGTAGGGCCGGACGGCTGTCCGAACGTCAACGCCGATTTCGACAACGACGGAGATGTCGACCTGGACGACTTCGCCTTCATGCAGAAGTGCTACAGCGGTTCGGCCATCGCCCCGGCGACCGGGTGCGCAGCCGCGGACGTGGACAAGGACAACGACGTGGACGGCCTGGACTTCGCCGAGCTGTCCGGCTGCCTGACCGGCAAGAATCTGCCCGCGGACGCCGCCTGCCAGGATTAGGAAGTGCAGAGTGCCGGGTGCTGAGCCGTCAAGGAGTGCGTCGAATCATTAGATGCATATTCCGGTACCGGCGGCGGTACGCGATCCACGGAACGGATGAGGCGACTCCATCCCGTAACGCGATTTGGATAGCGCCACGCTCTGTAGGATGGTTGATACCTCCACCTGGCCGAGCCGTGACCGTGAGGGAACGGTCCCTGGTAAGCCGCTCCCCCACGGTCGCGGCCCGGTCAATCAGGGGATTTCACTCGCCCACCAGATCTATCACCGACCCTGCCACCCCGCCCCGATCGCCGGCGGGTGGACACCCCCGGCGCTTCCCCGCTACAACGGTGCATCCCGGCGGCCATGCCGGCAAGCGAGGTGACCATGCAAAGGTTCCGACCCGCGGGAACGGTGCGGGTACTGTCGATTCTGTTCCTGGCGGCCAGCGCCAACGCGGCCGGGCGGCTGCACATCACGATTGTCGACGACGCCACCGATCAGGTCATGCCCGCGCGCGTGACCATCACCGGTCCGGACGGCAACGTGCACGTGCCCGGATCGCCCTTCGCCCGGGCGACGATCGTGAAGCACACCGTCCCGGCGGGGCCCGGCGGCAAGGTTCGGTTCGTCAACGTCAGCGCGCATGCGCTGGAAATCGAACTGCCCGCGGGCGAGACGGTCGTAGGTGTCAGCCGCGGCCTGGAGTATCGACCGCTGACCCGGCGTGTGCAGATCGCAAACGATGAAACCCACGAACTCGCCCTGCGAATGTTTCGGCTGTTCGACCTGAATGCGATGGGATGGTACGCGGCCGACATGTCGGTCCGGGACACCTCCGGCTATCTGGACTTCCTGAAGGAGGTGGCGGGCATCTCATTCGTGCCGGCGCTGCCCGCAATCGGGAAGGATCAGGCCGCGGATGCGAACCTCTTCTTCCCGCTCATCCTCGAACCCGCGACGGCGACGGCACCAGCCGAGTCGGCGACATCACTGCCGCGCTGCGACGTGGAGCCGGGGGCGTCGAAGGACGATCCGGCCGCGGTCGATGCGGCCTTCTCCTGCTGGCACGCCCTGCTCAACGCGGGCAAGCCCGCCGTGCTCGGGGCGGGTTCCGGCTTCGGCATCTCACCCCGGCCGCTGGGCGCCGCGCGATGTTACGTCCATCTGCCCGACGGCTTCACGCCGGAGGCGTGGTTCAAGGGACTCGACGCGGGGCGATGGTTCGTCACCAGCGGGCCGATGCTGTTCGTCACCGCCGACGGGCTCAAGCCCGGCGACCGCCGCACGCTCAAGTCCGGCGCGAAGCCCACGCTGACGCTGCAAGTCGAAGCCCGCTCCATCGGCGACATCGAATCGATCCAGGTGATCTTCAACGGCAGAGCAGTCCTCGCCCGCAACACCACCCAGATCGGCGCCGGCACCAGCCCGCAGTTCGTCCAGCTCAAGCTCCCCGTGCACCTCCCCGGTCCCGGCTGGCTGGCCGTCCGCTGCAACGAACGGCAGGTCGACGGCTTCCGGCCGGTGGCGCACACCGCCCCGATCTGGTTCGATGCGGCGAGGTAAGCGCGCCCACCGGCTTCGCTTGCCGGCGCCATGATCGGCCCCGGCCGACCGCGCTTTCCCCGATCGAAGCGCCCCTCTATGATACCCCCCATTCGTTCGGGGAGTGGTTCATGTCCGTGCGACTGGTGGTCGGGAGAGCGGGAAGCGGCAAGACCTTCCGGTGCCTGGAGGCGATCCGGCAGCGGCTGGGCGACTCCGCCCACGAGGGCGGGCGACTCCTCCTTCTTGTTCCCGAGCAGGCCGCGTTCCAGATGGAGCGGGCCCTCGTCGAGACGCCCGGGCTCGGCGGGTATTCGCGCTGCGAGGTGCTCAGCTTCCAGCGGCTGGCCTACCGCGTGTTCTCCACCGTGGGCACCGATCCGCGCCGCGGCGACCAGACCATCGGCACGCTCGGGCGGATCATGGTTCTCCGCCGGCTCATCCGCCGGGAGCGGGCTCACCTTCGCCTGCTCGGCTCCGTCGCTGACAAGCCCGGTCTCGTCCGACAGGTGGCGTCCGCCCTCGACGAGTTGATGCGCGAGCGGGTCGCCCCCGAGACGCTGGCCGCGTTGTCCGAGCAGAGCGACGAGTCCAACCCGTTGCAATCCGCCCGGCTGGCCGACCTGACCCGCATCTACCGGGCCTATCTCGATTACCTGCTCGATGACCGGCTGGACCCGGCGCAGTACCTGGAGATCGCGGCGGCGCGTCTGCCCGAGTGCGGCTTCCTCGACGGTTGCGAAGTGTGGGTGGACGGCTTCGCCGGCTTCACCGGGCAGGAGTACGGGCTGCTGGTCGCCCTCGCGAAGCAGGCGGCCCGCATGGAGATCACCCTGCTGGTCGATGCCCGGGCGTCGGCCATCGAGGCGACGTCGCTGCCCCGCGATCACTACGCGCTGTTCGCCCGCTCGGAACGGACACTGGTGCGGCTCCGCCGCGAACTGACCACAGCCGGCGTGGCGATGGACGCGCCCGTGCGGCTCGAATCGGATCGGCCGCCGCGATTCGCGCGGCCTGAGCTGGCGGCACTGGAAGCGCGCCAGGTCCGCCCCGCCGCCCCACTCCCGGCCGACCTGCCCCCGGCCCGCACGGAGGTGATCTGCGTCCGTTCCTTCGCCGACCGCCGCGCCGAGGTCGAGGCCGCCGTCGACGAGATCGACCGGCTCACCCGGCTGGCGCCCGAGCCCCTGCGCTACCGCGATGTCGCGATCATTCTCCGCGACATGACGCCGTATCACGACCTGCTGGCCGCGGCACTGCGGGCCCGCGACATCCCCTTCTTCATCGACCGCCGCCAGCCGACCACGCACCATCCGCTCATCGAGCTGGTCCGGGCCCTGCTGGCCATCGCCTGTGACGATTTCCGCCTGGACGCGTTCCGACCCGCGCTCAAGACCGGGCTGCTGCCACTGACCCGCGCGGAGGCTGACCGGCTGGAGAACTATCTGCTGGCCACGGGCATCGCCGGCGCCGGGGCCTGGCGGCAGAGCTGGGGTTACCGCCGCTTCTTCGGGCATGGCGACGGACGCGAGTTGTCCGAGCAGCAGCAGGCCGCCCTCGTGGAGATCAATGGGGTCCGCCGCAGGCTCCTGGAGGCGTTCGAGCCCTGGCCGGCCGGTGAGCGGTCCACAACACCGATGACCGGCCGCGAGCACGCCGTATGCCTGGTCGAGTGCCTCCAGCGGCTGAACGTCCCCGCGATCCTGGAGCTGTGGGGTACCGCCGCCCTCGACGCCGGGTTGGCGGACGAGGCCGACGCCCATCGCCAGGTGTGGATCGATCTGTGCGACCTGCTGGACGAGTTCGTCAACGCCCTCGGCGGCGAGACGCTCGCTCCGCGGGAGTTCCGCGAGGCGGTTGAGGCGGGCCTGGCCGAGTTCGACCTCGGGCTGGCCCCGCCCACGCTCGACCAGGTGCTGGTCGGGGCCATCGAGCGGAGCCGACATCCGGCCGTGCGGGCCGTGCTGCTGCTGGGCTTCGACGAGAGCCATTATCCGATACGCCGCGGCGAAGACCCGCTGCTGGGCGACGAGGAACGCGAGGCGCTGGCGGCGGCCGATGCGCCCATCGGGCCGGCCCGGCGGCAATCATTGCTCGATGAGCGGATGCTCGCATACGTGGCCTTGACGCGGGCCTCGGAGCGGCTGTGGATCAGCCATCCGCGCGGGGACGACGATGGCAGGCCGCTGCGACCCTCCATGTACCTGCAGGACGTACTGAAGGCGCTGCCCGGGCTGGAGGTGGTTCCGGGTGACGACGACACCGGGCGCCCGATGCCGCGTGCCGGCGGGCGGCTCAGGCCGCTCGTCCGGCAGCTCGCCGCGGAGCTGCGCGACCGCCCGGACCTCGGCGAGGAGACGTGGCCCGACGCCCGGGCGGCCTGGAACCGGCTCTACGATGCGTTGCGCAGCCGGGACGACCGCGCCGCCGCGCTGAAGCGCGGGCTGGCCGGTCTGCGCAAGCTCGAAGACGAGGCCGTCGATGCGGCCCTGCTCGCGAAACATCTCGGCAAGCCCTTCACCACCAGCATCAGCCGCCTGGAACGGTTCGCCGCCTGTCCCTTTGCCCACTTCGCCGAGCGCACGCTGAACCTGCGGCCGCGCCTGTCCGCCGACCTGAACGTCCTCGAGCTCGGCTCGCTCTGCCACGCGGTTCTGGAGCGGTTTACCGCGAAACTCATCGCCGACCAGATACATATCGCCGATCTGGACGATGACGCCGTCAACGAGCGCATCGCCGCGGCAGCCGAGAATCTGCGCGACATACTGGGCCCCGACCTGCTGCTGGAGGTGCCCCGCAACCGATTCGCCTTTGACCGCGGGCGCGAGCACCTGGCCCGGCTGGCCCGCTGGCAGCGTCGCGCGGCCAACGCCGGCACGCTGCGCCCGCTCCGCACTGAACTGGCCTTCGGCATGGGCCAGCCCGGCGTCCCGGGACTGGAGTTGCTCACGCCCAGGCAGCGCAAGGTGCTGCTCCGCGGCAGGATCGACCGGATCGATCTTGCCAGCCTTGGGGGAGAGACGCTGGCAGCGGTGATCGACTACAAGCGTACCAGCGAGCGGACGCTCAAGCTGGCCGAGGTGTTCCACGGCCTGTCACTGCAGCTCATCGCCTACCTGCTGGTCATCGCCCAGCGCGGGGAGACGCTGGCCGGTGTGCCCGTCCGGCCGGCCGCGTGCCTCTACCTGCCCCTGCTGCAGCGGATACGTCCCAAGGATCATCCTGGCGACGACCCGGGCCCGCCCTACCGCTTCCGCGGCCTGCTTGAGCAGGGGTCGCTGGAGGCGTTCGACAGTCAGGTGTCGGCGGGTGGTGCGTCCCAGTACTACAGCGCGAAGCTCAAGACGCGCGGTGAACCCCACGCCAACTCCGATCTCATTCAGGCAAGTCGACTCGAAAAGCTGATGGCTCACGTCGCGAAGCGGATGGGCGAACTCGCCGACCGGCTGCTCGACGGGGACGTGAGCGTGAGCCCCTACCGGCTCAACCGCAGGAGCCCCTGCGGCACCTGCGCGTTTCGCGCCGTGTGCCGGTTCGAATCCGGAATCAGCCGCGTGAGCACGCTGGAGGCACTGGGCAAACCCGAGGTCTGGAGCCGGATCGAAACTCGTGCGGCGGGTGATGGGGACGACCAGACATGAGCGCACCCTCTACTCCCTCGAACGACGCGCCCCTGTTCTCCGGTCGCGATTCATCCGCTGCCACCGGCTCGGACGAGCTGATCGCCCATCTCACCGAGGCCCAGCGCCTCGCGATCCGCACCATCGACCGCAGCGTGCTGGTCTCCGCCGCGGCCGGCGCCGGCAAGACCACCGTGCTCGCCGAGCGCTGCGCGTACCTGGTCTGCGACTTGCCCGCCGATCACCGCGTGGAGGTCGACCGCCTGCTGGTGGTGACCTTCACCGAGGCCGCCGCCGGGGAAATGCGCACCCGCATCCGCGCCGCCATCGAGCGGCGCGTCGAGCTTCGACCGCGCGACGCCTGGCTTCAGAGGCAGGTCCACTTCGTGGACAGCGCGGCCATTTCCACCATTCACGCGTTCTGCCGTTCGCTCATCCAGCGCTGGTTCCCGCAGGCCGGGGTCGATCCGCAGGCAGCCGTGCTGGCCGGCGACGAGGCCGAGCTGCTCCGCCGCGAAACACTGCGGGCGCTGCTCGACGAACGCTATGGCCGGGCCGACGATACCGGTGTGGCCTTCGCCCGGTTAATCGACGACTACGGCGGCGGGGAGGAGCGGGCAATCGTCGACGCGGTGCTGCGCGTGCACAGTTACGTCAACAGCCTGCCCGATCCGGAGGCCTGGCTGAGCCGCAGCGAGAGCCAGTTCGATGTGGAGGATGCGGGCTCCTTGCGTTCGCGGCTCGACGAACTTCAACGCGATCGGCTCATCGCGGAGTTGAACCTGCAGATCGATAACGCCCAGGTGGCCGCCGAGCAGATTCGCCGGACCTGGCCGGTGGCGGTCGATCGGGCCGAGTCGATTGACGTGATCGTCGATGCTCTCCAGGAATACGTCGACCGCCTCGCCGGACATGGTGATGCCTGGGAGGAGGTCGCCGCCGCGATCACCGCGTACATTCCGCCCCGGTTGACTTCCAAGCCGCGCAAGCTCGCCGCCGAAGCCGCCGAGCCCTACGATCTCGCCAAGCAGGTCGTCGACAAGATCAAGAGGCAGTTCGAGAACCGCTTGCAGAAGAAGCTCTGCCGGTTCACCCGTGACGAGTTGCTCGCCGGGCTGGCCCGCATCGCCCCGTACACGCGCACGCTGGTGCAACTGGTCCGCGACCTCGACCGCCGCTACCAGGAGGCCAAGAGCGGGCAGAACGTCGTGGACTTCAACGACCTGCAGCGGGCCGCCCTGCGCATCCTGTGTGTCGATGGCGACACCGCCCGCCCCTCGCCGATCGCCGCCCTGCTCCAGCAGCGCTACCGGTTCATCCTGGTCGACGAGTTTCAGGACGTGGACCCGCTCCAGGAGGCGATCCTCCGCCTGGTCAGCACCGAGTCCGCCGACCCTCCGGGCGGCAACCTCTTCGCCGTCGGTGACATCAAGCAGTCCGTCTACCGCTTCCGGCTGGCCGAACCGCGGCTCTTCGCCGATCGGGCCGACCGGTTTGCCGGTGATCCGGCCGCCGGGGCGCTGATCCCGCTGCGCGAGAACTTCCGCAGCCGCGCCGGGATCATCGACTTCGCCAATCTCGTCTTCGACGCGCTCATGAGCCGTGACTTCGGCGGCAGCGACTACGACGACATGGCCCGCCTCCGGGCCGGTGCCGCCTATCCGGCGACTGGTGCCGGGCCGCTGCTGGAACTGCCCGCGGCAGAGGTGCACCTGCTCGAACCGATCACCGAACGCACCCGCGTGCACGGCGGCGATGACGATGACGAGTCCACCGGCGAGGACGCGGATGCCGATGAAACCGCCGACAACGATGCCGATGAGCTGGAGGGCATCGAGCGCGAAGCGCATCTGATCGGGCAGCGCATCCGGTCGCTGATGGGCCTCGACGGCGAACCACGCGAGGCCCAGTGCGCGGCCCGGCATACGCCGCGCC
>CAYVVX010000216.1:0-8033 GCA_964455315.1 uncultured Planctomycetales bacterium
CGGAAGTCTGCCTCTTCCACCCGGCGCCGTACACGAGCCAGCGTCTCCGCGGCCGCACCGCTGTCGATTGCATCACCCGCACGGCGCACGCCCTCCCCGAGATCGCCGCATATGCCCGCAATCACCAGTGCCGCTCCCGCGTTGAGCAGGGCGTGATCCCGCCGCGGGCCGCGCTCGCGACCTGCCAGGATGCCGCGAATGACCGCCGCGCTCCCCCCCGGTGAAGTGATCATCAAGGACGACAGCGGAGCGGTCTGAAAGCCCACGTCCTCAGGCCGCACCTCAAAGCTTCGCACCTGCCCTGCACGCACTTCTGCCACGTGGGTCGGACCGGTGATGGTCAGGTCGCACAACCCGTCGTGGGCGTGGACCACCCAGCAATGCACCGCGCCGCGGGCCGCCAGGACACCGGCCAGCTTGTCCACCAGGTCGCGGCGGGAGGTGCCCAGCAGTTGCCGCCTGGCCCGCGCCGGGTTGGTCAGCGGTCCCAGCAGGTTGAAGATGGTGCGGATCTTGAGCTGCTTTCGCACCGGGCCGGCGTACTTCATCGCCGGATGGAGGTTGGGCGCGAACAGGAACGCGATCCGGCACTCCTGAAGGCATCGCTCCAGCACCGGGACTGGTGCGTCCAGGTTCACACCCAGCTCGCGGATGGCCTCGGCTGAGCCGCTGGCCCGCGTGTGGGTGAGGTTGCCGTGCTTGGCGACGGTGGCGCCGGCGGCTGCGGCGATGATCGCGGCAGTGGTGGATGCGTTGAAGGTGCTGATGCCGTCGCCGCCGGTGCCGCAGGTATCGATGCAATCGGCATCGCAGCGGACGCCGATGACCTTCTCGTTCATCACGTCGGCGGCGCCGGCGATCTCCTCGACCGTCTCACCCTTGTGAGCCAGTGCGGCGAGCAGCTCGCCCATGGGCTCCGGCTCGACCTGCCCGGTCATGATCCGCTCGAAGAGCCCGCGGGCCTGCTCGCGGGAAAGCGACCGGCCCGCGACGAGGGCGTCGATGTGTTGGCGGATACTCCCGGCATCGCTCATGCGCGCGTCTCCAGCGGTTCGATCGTGGCGCCGTCGGCGGCGCGGGTAGTGTAGACGATGGCGGGCCTGGCTACGTGCGGGTCGTACTGCGTGGTGATCGCCCGGCGCAGCGGCTCCAGTGCTTCAGGTTTCACCAGCGCGATGGCGCAACCGCCGAACCCGCCGCCGGTCATTCGCGCGCCGTAGACACCGGGAAGGGCCCCGGCCACCTCCACCAGCCGATCCAGCTCCGGGCAGGACACCTGGTAATCGTCCCGCAGGGAGGCGTGCGACGCGAACATGAGCTCCCCGAACGCCGCCAGGTCGCCCGCCCGCAGTGCCTCGGCAGCCTGGCGGGTGCGCTCCATCTCGCCGATCACATGCCGGCAGCGGGCGAAGGCGACCGCCGACATGCCGGCGCGGCCGGCTGCCAGCATTGCCGGCGTGGCGTCGCGCAAGGACGCTATCTCCGGATGGTGCCGGCGGATGGCGTCGAGCCCTTCGCGGCACTGGGCCTGGCGCAGCGCGTATTCGCTGGAGCCGAGCTCGTGCCGAACCTGGGTGTTCATCACCACCAGCACGCCGCCCGGCGGCATGGGCACCTGCTCGAATTCCTGTGATCGGCAGTCCAGCAGCAGGGCGTGGTCGGCCTTGCCCAGCACACATATGAACTGGTCCATGATCCCGCAGGGCGTCCCCGCGTATTCGTGCTCCGCGCGCCTGGCCAGCAGGGCCAGCGCCACCGGGTCCATCGACGTCCCGGCCATCGCCAGCAGGGCCCGAGCGGTGCCCACCTCCAGTGCCGCCGAGCTGCTCACCCCCCCGCCGGACGGCACGTCACTGTGTATGAGCAACCGGCAGCCCGCCGGGCGGATACCCTCGCGCAGGAGCATCGCGGCCACGCCCCGGACGTAGTTGTGCCAGGCCCGCTCGACGGGCGGGCCGGGATCGCTCGCCGAAAAACAGGTGGTCTCATCAACCAGCGTGGAATGGATCTCGATCCGCCCGTCACCGGCGGGTGCGGCCAGCACCCAGGTGGCCTGGCTCATGGCGATGGGCAGCACGTACCCGTCGTTGTAATCGGTGTGCTCACCGATCAGGTTGACCCGTCCGGGAGCGCGGACCAGCACGGTCGGCTGGATATCGCCGAACACCCGCCGCATGCGCTGCTTCATTTCGGAGGCGTTGACCACGACGCAAACCTCGCGGAGAATGGTTCGCGGCGACTGTAGGTCTCGCTCCGAAACCTGTCAACCGGGACTCCTCGCCGCCGCCGCGGGCATCCACCATGGCGACACCACTGATCATCGACACCGACATGGGCATCGACGACGCCGTCGCGCTGGTGCTGGCGATGAACGCCGAGAGCCTTGATCTCGCCGGCGTCGTCAGCGTCGGCGGCAACGTTGCCCTGCCCCAGGCGACGCGCAACATGGCGCGGCTGCTGGGCGGGCTCGCGCCGAAACGCATGCCCCTGCTGGCCGAAGGGCTCGACCGGGAGCATCCCGATTTGTCGCGGGCCGAGCACGTGTTCGGCAGCGATGGCCTCGGTGAGATCGACCTGCCCGCCCCGCCGGGCGACATCGACACCGATTTCATCGGCCTCTACGAGAAACTGATCGCGGAACACGGTGAGGTGCTGACCCTTGTCGCCATCGGCCCGCTGACCAACCTGGCGGCGATCCACCGTGCCCGCCCGAAGCTGCTTACCCGCGTCGGGCGGATCGTCATCATGGGCGGCGCGGTGTTCTGCCCCGGGAATGTCACGCCGAGCGTGGAGTTCAACTTCTACCGCGACCCCGAGGCGGCCGCGGAAGTCCTCAGTTCAGGGCTGCCCATCACCGTGGTTCCGCTGGACGTGACCCGCCAGGTGGCGCTGGACGAATCGCACGTGGCTCACCTGGCCCGCAGCGGCAGGCGCGGCGCCGATCTGCTCGCCCGCATGATCCGCTACCCGCTGGACCGGCGAACCGACACCGAGCCCGGGCAGTTCCTGGTGCATGATGCCCTGGCGGTGGGTATGCTGATCTGGCCCGACCTGTTCCTGCGGGCCCGCATGGCGTTGGACATGACCGTGGACGGTGCCGAAGCGGGGCGAAGCAAGCCCGCGGTGGCCCGCGACAAGCGCCGCGAACTGTCCGTGCTGATGTCGGTCAACGTGGGGGATTTCATGGAACACCTGCTCGAAGGACTCTGCCAGGAGGAGTTCGTGGTGTGAGACGCAAGCCACCCGCGGGCCGGCCGCGTCGCTGCCGCCTACACCCATGTTCGATCGCCTCGATGACACCATCATCGCCGTTTCATCCCCGCCGGGGACCGGCGTGCGCGGCATTCTGCGGCTCAGCGGTCCGGACGCCTTCGCGCTGGCCTCGAGCCGCTTTGAGACACGGGACGGCCATCCGCTGAGCCCGGCCGGGGGCAACCGGCGCGTTCACGGTCGACTGCGCATCACCGATCGCGGCACCGTACCGGGGGAAGCCTGGTGCTTCCGCGGCCCCAGAAGCTACACCCGCCAGGACGTCGTTGAATTGCATACGCTGGGCTCTCCCGCATTACTGAGCATCCTGCTGGAAATGCTCACCGCGGCGGGAGCGCGTCCCGCCGACCCCGGGGAATTCACGGCCCGGGCATATTTTGCGGGCAGCCTCGATCTCAGCGAGGTGGAAGGCGTCGCAGCCGCCATCCATGCCCGCAATGACTCCCAGCTCCGGGCGGCCGAGGCCCTGCTCCAGGGCCGGCTCAGCGCCATGTCCCGCGACCTGAGGGATCAACTGGCGGATCTGCTGGCGCTGATCGAGGCGGAGATCGACTTCGTGGAGGAGCCCATCTCGTTCGTGTCGCTGTCCCGCGTCCGCGAGGTGGTGGGCTCCGTGGGCAGCGCCATCGACGCCCTGCTGGAGCACGCCGCGAGCGTCGAGCGGTTTGCCGTCCTGCCCGAAGTGGTGCTGATCGGCCGGCCCAACGCCGGCAAGAGCACGCTCTTCAATCGGCTCACCAGGATCGACCGGGCCATCGCCTCCGCGGTCGCGGGCACCACCCGCGATGTGCTGGACGCGCCCCTGGCACTGCCCGCCGGGGAAGTCCTGCTGCTCGACACGGCCGGGCTGCTCGCCGCTGATGACGCGCTCGACGCGATGCCCGAGACGATACGTTTGGCGGCTCAGACCGCATCGCGCCGGGCACTTCAACGCGCGGATCTGATCATCGCGGTGGTGGACGTGACGGATGATCCGGAGGGGGCGCTGCGCGCGTTGCTGCCGTTGCTGGAGGATCGACCGGCGCGCCTCGTGCTCAACAAGATCGACGTTTGGAACCGCGCGGACGAAAAAATTTTTTTTGAACCGGCTCACGCCCTGGCGTCGCCGATCGCGGTCAGCGCGGCCACCGGAGAGGGCGTGGAGGCTCTGCGCGGGGCGATTCAGGAAATGATTTTCACAGGCGCGCGGGACCGCGGCGGGGAGTCGATGGCGCTGTCGGTGCGACAATCACAGGCGCTGCGCGAAGCCCGCGACGCATTGAAACGCGCGGAAGAAATCTGCATGAATTCCGAAGAAATCAGCGGTTTTTCTGAACGGCTGGCCTTTGACGTACGCGCGGCGATGCACCGGCTGTCACTGCTCATCGGCGCCGTCACCACCGAGGATCTGCTGGCCCGCATCTTCGCCGGCTTCTGCATCGGCAAGTGAAATTCGTCAAGTGCCTCGTTGCGCGGTGACGATATATCATGACGAAGCGGCGTCGCCCGGCAGTCCATGATTTTGCCCGGCGGCGGAAAAAAGATTTTGACATTCGCAATCGTCACGGTAAGTTAAGCACTAAGAAAGGAGGTGACGCTCATGGCTAAGAAGAAGAAGGCAGCCAAGAAGGCTGCGAAGAAGGCCAAGAAGGCGACGCGTAAGAAGAAGTAAGTCGCCCAGCCGAAGTGAGTTCGCTGTCCTTCGATGTGCGTGCCTTCAAGGTCGCTACGAGGACGGCGGTCGTCTCCTGAAGTTTGAGACGACTCGAACACGGAAGGTGCTGATCGCCACGGCGGCACCTTCCACTTTTTTTGCGCTGTGGCCGCCGCCTTTCAATCCGCCCCACCATCCGCCCCGCTTCCGCTCGAATACGTCGTGATCATGGTCGCCTCCATTGAATCCCCCTCGTGGACAGTCAGCGCGGGCATGGGGAAGCCGCCGGAAGTCGCCCGGCCGGCGAAAAACCGTCAAGCAGCGGCGCGGTCCGTACCAGTCGACGCCGGTGCACCCGTCCCTGGCTGACCCCACATGCGCATCGGGGATTCACCTCCCCGGTTGCCGAGTTGATACCGCCGCCATCGACTCTACAATGCGATGTCGGCGACCGGGCCGGCGATTCGACAGCCGGCTCCCCTTTCAGGAAGGCAACAGGCTTCATCACATGGCTTCAACAAGCAGAAAGTCCCGCCGGCGGGCCTCCAGAAATGGCCCGCAGCGCACCCGGCGGCGCCCCTGGCTGCGCTGGAACGACGAACGACTGCTGGACACACGGCTGTGCGACCTCAACCTTCGCATCAAGGGCACCTTCCTGGAGGAGTGCATCGAGCAGATCCATGACGAACTCGCCCACCGGGAGATCCGGTTCCGCCCGCACTTCTGGCTCAGCGAGGAATGGTTCTCCCCCGACGGTGTGCCGGGCGTGGCCATTCCCTTCTTCCTGGCCCACCCGCGGCTGATGCGCCTGGAGCGCAAGCAGATGCTCGAGGTGGAGGGCGGCAGCCGCGAGTGGTGCATGCGCATCATGCGGCACGAAGTCGGGCACGCCCTGGATCACGCCTACCTGATCCACCGCCGCCGCCGCTGGCAGCAGCTCTTCGGCAAGAGTTCCCAGCCCTACCCGGAGTTCTACAGCCCCAAGCCCTACAGCCGGCGGTTCGTGCTCCACCTGGACAGTTGGTACGCCCAGAGCCACCCCGACGAGGATTTCGCGGAGACCTTCGCGGTCTGGCTCAAGCCGCAATCCAACTGGAAACGGCGCTACCAGGGCTGGCCGGTCATGCGGAAGCTCGAGTACGTGGACGAGCTGATGGCCGAGATCGCCGGTGAGAAACCCAAGGTCCGTTCGCGGGCCACGGTCGAGCCGATCCGTCTGATCCGCAAGACGCTGCGCACCTATTACGAGGAAAAGAAGGCCCGCTACTCGACCGAGTATCCCGATTTCTACGATCATGACCTCAGGCGGCTCTTCACCGACGATCCCAAGTTCCGGCACAAGAAGTCGGCCGCGAGTTTCCTGCGCCGTATCCGCAGCGAGGTGCGCGAGATGGTCTCGGCCTGGACCGGTGAGTATGAGTACACCCTGGAGCAGGTGCTCAAGGACATGATCGGGCGCTGTCGGGATCTGAAACTGCGGGCGGTGGGCTCGGAGCGGCAGCTCAAGATGGACTTCGCCATTCTGCTGACGGTGCAGACCATGAACTACCTGCACAGCGGACGGCACCGGGTGGGGATGTAACCTATGGCCAAGCTGCGCGTCCTGGCGCTGATGCATCGCGACCTGGTGCCGCCGGAATCCATCGAGGGGCTCAGCGACGAGGAGCTCGCCCCCTTCAAGACCGAATACGATGTCACCGCCACGCTCCACAACCTGGGGCACGAAGTCAGGCCGCTCGGGGTGGCCGGCGATCTGGTCGAGATCCGCAAGAGCATCGAAGAATGGAAGCCGCACGTCGTCTTCAACCTGCTGGAGGAGTTCGACGGCGAGGCGGTCTTTGACCAGCACGTGGTCAGCTACCTCGAGCTGTTGCGACAGCCCTACACCGGTTGCGGGCCGCGCGGGTTGCTGCTGGCCCGCGACAAGGCCTTGTCCAAGCAGATCCTCACCTACCATCGCATCCATACCCCCCTGTTCCTGGTGGTCCCGCGCGGCACGGGGGTGCGCCGGCCGCGGAAACTGGAATTCCCGCTGATCGTCAAGACGCTCAACGAGGAGGCCTCCCTGGGAATTTCACAGGCCTCGGTGGTGGACAACGATGAGCGGCTGGCCGAGCGCGTCCGGTTCATTCACGAGCGATTCGACACCGACGCCCTGGTGGAATCCTACATTCACGGCCGGGAGCTGTACGTCGGCATCCTGGGCAACCAGCGGCTGCGGACCTTCCCGGTCTGGGAGCTGCTTTTCGAGAAGATGCCCGAGGACGTCCCCCGCATCGCCACCGCCAAGGTCAAGTTCGACTACGCCTACCAGCGCAAGATGGGCATCGATTCCCGGGAAGCCAGGGATCTGCCGCCGGGCGGAGCCGAGAAGATCCAACAGGTCTGCAAGCGCATCTACCGCCACCTGGGGCTGCGCGGCTATGCCCGCATCGATCTGCGGCTCACCGACGACGGGCAGCTCTACTTCCTCGAAGCCAACCCCAATCCACAGCTCGCCTTCGGGGAGGACTTCGCCGAGGCGGCTTCGGCGGCGGGGCTGAGCTACGATCAACTGATCCAGAGACTCCTCAACCTGGGGATGCGCCGGACTTGATTCAGGGGACGGGCGGAAAGAAATCCGCCGGGCCGGTGGAGGATCGGCCGGGAACGGGGTAAAATACCCCATAGGGAGAGGATGTCAGGTTCACCTCGTCGGGCGCGTGCATGCCAATGGAAACACTTTTCGTCAGCGGTCCGCCGGCAGGCGGCAAGACCACCCTGATTCGCCTGCTGATTGACGGCATCCTCCCCCGTGCCGCCCACCTGGTCCGGATGCGGGCGGCACGCGACGGCCACACCAACGCGGTGAATCCCTGCGAACCGGTCGCCACCGGGTTCGCGGCTGGCCGGATCGGCTCGGTATTCGAGGTGACCTACACCAGCGAACGGGTGTTTGAGACGCTGCCTGACGCCTTGCGCGCGGTTCGAAAGATTGATCGCCGCGGCTTCGTGGTGATCGAGGCGGACAGCGATCCGGCCCTGCGACACGCCTATCCCTACGATTACCGCATCTTCGTTATGAGCGGGCCGGAGGATCTCCACGATGTCTTCCGCAGCCCGCGGGCCGCCGCCGACGCCCTGCAGCAGG